>NZ_VOQT01000039.1:0-14236 GCF_008121555.1 Comamonas sp. Z1 | reverse complement strand
TATCTCTGGGACGTTTAAGCCCTGTGGAATACCGGAACAAACTTGGCCTAGCCGCATAAAACCAGTCCAAGTTTTTATCCGCACCTCCACCGGGGGCTAGTGGGTCACTTCTGGGTGGAAATCAACAATGTACTCATACGAAGACAGGATTCTTGCAGTTGAGCTTTACATCAAGCTTGGCTTGCGTGTCAGAGCCACAATTCGCCAGTTGGGATACCCAACCAAGAACGCATTGAAAGGCTGGTATCAGCACTACCTGAAGCATCAGGATTTGCCAGCGAGCCAAGCGCCAAGAGCACCAAAATATTCGCTGCAGCAAAGACAGGTGGCGGTTACTCATTACCTCGCGCACGATCGCTGTATTGCAGCAACGATGAGGGCTTTGGGTTACCCGGGTCGAGGAACGTTAACTGCGTGGGTTCGGCAAGACTGCCCCGAGAGCAGCAAATCGATGGTAAGCAGGTCTTGGCCAGCTACATATCCGGATGCTTTGATGTGTGAGGGCGTGGTGCAACTGTGTTCCCGCCAATCAAGTGCACAGGAGATTGCGGACAAGTTAGGGGTATGTAGGGGGACCTTGTACAACTGGAAAAATCAGTTGCTTGGCCCTTGTGCCCCTGCCGCAATGAAACACAGTCCAAAGCGATCGCCAGTGTTGGATGAAGCAGCACTCAGGCGCCAAGTTGAATCATTGCGCCAGGATGTTCGGCGGCTGAAGATAGAACGTGAGCTTCTCAAGCAGGCCCATGAAATCTTAAAAAATGGGGCTGACATTGATCTGCATAGGCTGGCAAACAAAGATAAGGCTGTGCTGGTTGAAGCGTTGCACGGGCAGTATGAATTGCCAGAACTACTTTCTCTTGTTGGACTTGCTAGAAGCTCGTATTTTTACCATCGTGCCCGGCTGAAGCTGGCTGACAAATACTTGGATGTACGCCGAAGCATCACAGATATCTTCGACAACAACTACCGTTGCTATGGATATCGCAGAGTGCAGGCATCCTTGCTCAAGGAGTGCACGGGCATCTCAGAGAAGGTGGTGCGTCGGCTGATGAAGCAGGAAGGGTTGATCGTGGCCAAGCCAAAACGCCGCAGATATAACTCATACCTTGGAGAGATAGGTGCTGCCCCTCAAAACCTCATCAATCGAGACTTCCATGCTGCTGCGCCCAATGAGAAGTGGCTCACCGACATTACTGAATTCCAGATTCCTGCTGGTAAGGTTTACCTGTCGCCAGTCATTGATTGCTTTGACGGGCTGGTGGTGAGCTGGTCGATTGGGACTCATCCCAATGCAAATCTCGTCAACACAATGCTGGATGCGGCCATTGATGCTGCTCAAGGCAGCGAGAGCCGCCCTGTGATTCATTCTGATCGTGGAGCTCACTACCGATGGCCCGGCTGGCTCTCGAGGGTCCATGATGCAAAGTTGGTTCGCTCGATGTCTCGCAAAGGGTGCTCGCCAGACAATGCCGCATGCGAAGGCTTCTTTGGACGGCTGAAAATAGAACTGTTCTATCCCAGCAACTGGCAATCAACAACGATTGAGCAGTTCATTGAAGCTGTCGATACTTACATTCATTGGTACAACGAAAAACGCATCAAGGTATCTCTGGGACGTTTAAGTCCTGTGGAATACCGACAAGAACTTGGTCTAGCCGCATAAAAACCAGTCCAAGTTTTTATCCGCATCCCCGCCGGAGGCTAGTGGGTCACTTCTGGGTGGAAATCAACAGTCGTGCTCCAGGATTTGCCTGGCTGCTTCATTCTCGAGTTCTTCGAGGTAACGTTGGCAGCTCATAAGGACTCCTGATGGAACGAGGAGGCTCTGAACTAGCTATGAAACTCAGGTCGATCCAAGTTGGAATCTCACGACTGAGATTCAAAGATGTGTGGCGTTGTCTTAGGTGAGGCAGGTAATGAAATCCCAATTTTGGTGATCCCGCTTGAGGATGTCGCGAAAGCGGTACCGCCGTGCATCCGCGCTATAGCCGCAACGATGGCCAGTCCTAAGCCGTGATTGAGATTTGCATGTGCGCGGGACGCATCAGCACGATAGAACCGATCAAACAGGCGTGGCAGATGGATGGGATCGATCTCCGCTCCTCGGTTGATCACCGCAATGCTAACGTTGTCACGTTTGCCATCGGGTGTCTCCACTACGCTTTGGGAGATCTCGATAGTGATCGTTGATCCGGCTTCTGCATAGCGTGAAGCGTTGCCTAAAAGATTGGATAGTGCACGGCGAACCAAACGCGCATCCACAGCAACACTTGCATCTCCATCGATTAGAACTTGAAGGTGCGCTTCTTGAAGCACTGCCTCATGGAACTCGGCCACTTCTGAGGCAAGCTCTGCAAGACTCACTTTGGCGGATCGCCGCGCTTCAGTACCGCGGTCTGCGTGTGACAGAAACAGCATGTCAGCCACGATTCCGGCCATGCGCTGTAGATCCTCTAGGTTGGAGGCCAAGATGTCCTGTAGTTCAACAGCACTACGCGGTTTACGAAGCGCCAACTCGCAACTACTGATCAAGGTGGTCAACGGTGTGTTTAGTTCGTGTGCCACGTCAGCATTGAACGCCTCCATTTGTTGATAGGCGATGGCCAGTCGGTCAAGCAATGCATTGAACTGTGCGATCAATGGTCTTAATTCTTGAGGTTGATGGCTATCATCTAAACGGCGATGCAAGTCTTGCGCAGAAAGGCTTCGCGTTTGATCCACCAGTAGGCGTAAAGGCTTGAGTCCTATGCGAACAAGCCATGTGCTCGCAAATGAGACCAGCAATGCACCCGCCACGGCGGCAATGCCCAGGGTCCAGGCCAGACGATTAAGCAGTCGGTCATCTGGTCTACGGTCTAGCAACAGGACCGCTTGCATTGGCTGCAGGCCGTCGTTAACTGTCGGAACTTCCACTGAAAATTTGCGAACTGCAACCCGGTCGTCATCTTCAGGTTGGCGCAAAAGTTCAAATGCGCTTTTACCGGAGGTTGGCACCAGGCGTAAAGACAGTTCGTCATGCCCCGTGACGAAGTCGTTAAGCATGTGGTTCAAGGCCTCCGGGGAGTGAACCCCTCGGCTCTCGCTTAACAGGTGCTCGATTGCTGTTTTCTTGTGATCTAAGGTGTCTTGCTGACGTTCCGACAGCGTGACGGAGATCACGAAATAGACAGCAATGCATACAAAACCGAGGCCAACAATGGTTTGCAGTGCTAAGGCGCGGGCTAAACGTCGAGCTAAATGTGGTGCAGCGGTCTTGCTCATGTTGTGCGAGATTCGAGCACATAGCCCATGCCACGGACGGTGTGGAGGAGATGTTGCTCAAAAGGCTGATCAAGCTTTAGCCGCAGGCGTCGGATAGCGACCTCTACCACGTTGGTCTCACTGTCGAAATTCATATCCCAAACCTGAGATGCCAACTCTGTTCGTGTTAACACTTCCCCTTGGCGGCGTAATAGAAGGCTAAGCAAATTGAACTCTTTGGCCGTGAGCTCGATTCTCTGGCCCGCCCGCGTGGCCCTACGACGAATTAGGTCTAACTCTAAGTCAGCTAAGCGCAGAGTCGTCGCTTCGGGGGCGGCTTGGGCAACGCTGGGGCCACTGCGCCGTAATAGAACATGCAGGCGTGCGACCAGTTCAGAAAATGCAAATGGCTTAACGAGATAGTCATCGGCGCCACACTGCAGTCCCTTGACGCGATCCTCAACCTGGCCACGGGCAGTCAACATCAGTACAGGTGTTTGTTTCGTTTGCCTCAGCGCAGCTAGCACGGCTAGGCCATCGATGCCCGGAAGCATGCCGTCAAGCACGATCAGGTCATAGTCCATTTCACTGGCCAGGTGCAGACCGTCAATACCGTTGTGGGCTACATCCACAGTGAAGCCCTCTTCCGCCAGACCCTTGTTTAGGTAATCGGCGAGCTTGATCTCATCTTCTACAACCAGGATTTTCATGCTGACTATTCTGAGATAGGCGCACGCATTTTGAAAATGACAAATTTGTCATCCGGCTGTCAGGATGGTGAGGGGAGCACTTTATTATAGTGGCAGCGCCCACCCGCTTTCTATTCCTCACCTGGGCAATGTATCGCCCGGCTGACTTTGGATTGCACGGGTAGGAGTTTTAACAATGATTTCTTCGTCGTCTCATCGTGCTGGCCGAGCAGCTAGTGCGTTGCGTCATGCGTTGTTGTCCACCAGTTTGGCTTTAACTGGCGTGGCAGGCATAGCGCAGGACAATCCTGCCAATAAGGCGTCTCTGGCACCACTGACTCTGGACACTGCAGTAGCACGCGCTATCGACCAACACCCTCGTTTACGAGCTGCCCAGCGCGGTCTTGAGGCAAGCGATGGAGCCGTTCTGCAAAGTAAGGCGAGGCCTAACCCTGCGCTCTCGTATTCACAAGAAGATACGAGCAGAGATAAACGTACCACGACGGTTCAATGGACCCAAATGCTGGAAATCGGTGGCAAGCGCGATGCGCGCATGCGTGCTGCAGCACGTGGCCGAGATGTGGCTGAGGCGGAGCTGGATGCCGCCAAAGCTAATCTTGTCGCAGATGTCCGACTCGCATTCTTCGGGTTGTTAGTCGCACAGCAGCGTGAAGTCCTCGCAGGACAAACTCTTGACATCGCTCGAAGCGCGCGTGAGGCTGCATCGAAGCGTGTAGCAGCGGGCAAGGCAGCGCCCCTAGAGGCCAACCGGGCCAGTGTCGCTGAGTCCAGTGCAGAGCTGGAGCAAGCCCAAGCTCAGGCCGCAAAACGAGTGGCTCGTCAACAATTACAGGCCCTTATAGGAGAGGGAGGCCCTGTATTTGGTGATGCGCAAGGCAAACTTGACGCGTTGCCTACTGTTCCGGAAATTGGGGTTCTTCAAAGCCGCTTGGAGCAGTCGCCTTCCATTCAGCAAGCTCGCTTCACTGTTGAACAGAGCCGGGCGACCGCAGATCTGGAGCGCGCAAAGCGAATTCCTGACCCAACGGTGAGTCTAGGTATGAAGCGCGCTCAAGAGACCGGCAATCAACTCGTAGTCGGCGTCTCCATTCCTTTGCCTGTGCTCGATACCAATCGAGGAAATCAGTTGCAAGCCCTCCGCCTGGCTGACCAAGCTGAAGAGCGCTTGCTAGCTACCCGGTTGGAACTTCAGTCTCAACTTTATGCGGCGCGAGAGACGCTAGAGGCAAGTCGTAAACAAGCTATCCAACTGTCTGAACGCGTGCTGCCGACTGCACAAGTCGCCTATGAGGCGGCAAGCAAAGGATTTGCGCTAGGGAAATTCGGCTATCTGGACGTACTTGACGCGCAACGCTCTTTGTTTGATGTACGTAGTCAATACCTGGACCAGTTAATGGCCACACATCGTGCTTCGGCCGATATCGAACGCTTGTTGGGCACAACAGACGAGTAAGTTTTTTGCACAGATCATCAACATGAACGATACAAAACCATCTCCATTTGGGACTCGGCGTACTCAGATTGCAATTGCTGCAATCCTAGTAGTTGGCGCTCTTTCTGCTGCACTAATTCTTCGCAGTGGTCCAGACAGCAGCAGTGCTAAAGGTGCCGGAGGTCAGGGGCACTCAGAAGCCGCTAGCCACGCAGACACAGAACATCACGGCGAGAAGCAAAGCGGTGATCACAAAGATGAAAAAGGACACGCAGATGGTGAGCACCATGATGAAAAAGAGCAAAAGGACGGAGCCAAGTCTGCAGAGAAGAAAAGCGCCGAAGGTGCTCATGATGACGATGAAGGTCTAATCCAAATGGATTCGCAGCGTATGCAGGCTGCAGGCATTCGAACCGCAGAGGTCGGCGCTGCAACTGTTCGCTCAGTACTGCAACTTCCGGGGGAAATACGCTTCAACGAAGACAAAACGGCTCACGTTGTCCCTCGAGTCCCTGGCGTCGTCGACTCGGTACCCGCCAATCTCGGGCAGGTTGTAAAGAAGGGGCAGTTGCTGGCTGTGTTGAGCAGTGCGGCTGTTTCTGAGCAACGAAGTGAACTTCAAGCCGCTAGCCAACGCTTAGCACTGGCGCGTACAAGCTATGCCAGAGAGCAAAAGCTGTGGGAGGAGAAGGTATCGGCTGAACAGGATTACTTGCAGGCTCGGCAGACACTGCGCGAGGCAGAAATTGCCGTTTCAAATGCTCAACAGAAATTGGCAGCCAACGGCGCCGGAGGCGGTGGCGGTGCACTAAACCGATTTGAATTAAGGGCTCCTTTTGACGGAGTGATCGTCGAGAAGCATCTCGCCGTCGGTGAAGCTGTTCAGGACACTACCCAAGTTTTCACAATCTCAGACTTGCGCTCCGTTTGGGCTGAAATGAGGGTTGCAGCATCTGACTTGCCCGCCGTGAAGGTAGGGGAAAAAGCAACTGTCAAAGCGACAGCATTCTCGTCGTCTGCGACTGGGGTGGTTGCTTACGTGGGTGCTCTGATTGGCCAGGAAACACGTACCGCTCCTGCTCGAATCACTCTAGAGAATCCTGAAGGTGCGTGGCGCCCAGGTCTATTCGTTAATGTGGAGTTGACGGCCTCTTCGCAACAAGTGCCAGTGGCGGTAGCTTCCAGTGCTATCCAGCGTCTGGACGGCCAAAACAGTGTTGTGTTTGTGCCCGTCAAGGGGGGTTTCCGAGCTCAACCTGTACGCGTTGGTCGCTCAGATCCCCAGACAACAGAAATTCTTGAAGGGCTGAAGTCCGGCCAGTCCTATGTGACTGAAGGCAGCTTCATGCTTAAGGCCGAACTGGGCAAGGCTACAGCCGAGCACGCACACTAAGCAAGGGCTGCAAATGTTCGAACGAATTATCCGATTTGCCATTGAGCAGCGCTGGCTGGTCATGGTTGCCGTTCTGGCCCTAGCGGCTCTTGGCGTATACAACTATCAACGCCTCGCTATTGATGCTGTACCTGACATTACCAATGTTCAGGTACAGATCAATACGCAGGCCAGCGGCTACTCACCGCTTGAGACTGAGCAGCGAGTCACTTACCCAATTGAAACGGTGATGGCCGGCCTGCCCAATCTGGAACAGACTCGCTCGCTGTCGCGCTACGGCCTGTCGCAAGTGACAGTAGTGTTTAAAGATGGCACTGACATCTACTTTGCTCGCCAGTTAGTCAACGAACGCATCCAACAGGCCCGTGACAATCTTCCCGCTGGTGTCACTCCCACGCTGGGACCTATCTCTACAGGTTTGGGTGAGATCTATCTTTGGACCGTTGAGGCCGAGGACGGTGCAAAGAAGGCAGATGGAACGCCTTACACACCTATGGATCTGCGCGAGATACAGGACTGGGTGATCAAACCGCAACTGCGTAATGTGCCTGGTGTCACTGAAATCAACTCTATTGGCGGGTTCGCGAAAGAGTATCTGGTTTCGCCACGCCCAGAACAGCTGGCGTCCTATGGTTTCACTCTTGCTGACCTGGTTGCTGCGTTGGAACGCAACAATACCAATGTGGGAGCTGGATACATTGAGCGTCAAGGTGAACAGTATTTGATCCGTGCCCCAGGTCAAGTCTCTGGCATTGCTGACATTCGAGAAGTGATCGTGGGTTCGGCTCAAGGCCAGCCCATACGTATTCGTGATTTGGCAGAGGTTGGCTTGGGTCGTGAGCTTCGCACTGGAGCTGCCACGGATAACGGCCGAGAGGTCGTGCTTGGCACGGTCTTCATGCTGATCGGGGAGAACAGCCGTGTGGTCTCGCAGGCTGTGGCTGCACGTATGGAGCAGATTAACCGCAGTCTTCCTGAAGGCGTGAAAGCGATCACGGTCTACGATCGCACAAACCTCGTCGATAAAGCCATCGCAACGGTCAAGAAGAATTTGGTGGAAGGTGCGGCTTTAGTTGTTGTCATCCTCTTCCTTTTCCTAGGCAACCTCCGCGCGGCCCTGATTACAGCGCTGATCATTCCGTTGTCCATGCTGTTCACCTTTACTGGCATGGTGCAATACAAAGTCAGTGCCAACTTGATGAGTCTGGGCGCTCTTGACTTCGGCATCATCATTGATGGCGCGGTGGTCATTGTGGAGAACTGCGTGCGTCGTCTTGCCCACGCGCAAGAAGCACGCGGACGCTCTTTGACGCGCAGTGAACGCTTCCACGAAGTATTTGCTGCAGCCAAGGAAGCGCGTCGGCCATTGTTGTTTGGACAATTGATCATCATGGTGGTCTATTTGCCAATCTTTGCGCTCACGGGTGTAGAGGGCAAGATGTTCCATCCCATGGCGCTGACTGTGGTGATCGCGCTTGCTGGCGCAATGCTGCTGTCCATTACCTTCATTCCTGCGGCGATTGCTCTTTTCATGGGCAACAAGGTTGCGGAGAAGGAAAATCGCCTCATGGTTTGGGCGCGTCGCGTTTATGCACCAGCCCTTCATCGCGTCATGAGAGCTCCTGCAGTTGTTCTGACTGCCGCTGGTGTGGCGGTGGTGTTAAGCCTGCTGCTGGCAACGCGTCTTGGTAGTGAATTTGCACCAAACCTCAACGAGGGCGACTTCGCCATTCAGGCTCTGCGGATTCCAGGAACCAGCCTGACCCAGTCCCTTGAGATGCAAATGCAGATCGAGAAAACCTTGAAGAAAGAGTTTCCTGAGATCGACAGGGTATTTGCTCGTTCAGGTACCGCGGAGATTGCCTCTGACCCGATGCCACCGAACATCTCGGACGGCTACATCATGCTTAAGCCGCAGTCCGAATGGCCGGATCCGGCACGTACACGAGACGATTTGTTGGCAGCAATTCAGGCAGCCGCAGATCGAGTTCCAGGCAACAATTTCGAGTTCTCTCAACCTATTCAACTGCGCTTCAATGAGTTGATATCGGGTGTGCGTAGTGATGTCGCTGTAAAGATTTTTGGCGACGACATGACTGTGCTGGAGAAGAACGCACAAGCCGTCGCAGGCATGTTGCAGCAAATTTCTGGAGCCTCTGAAGTCAAGGTCGAACAGACCACAGGCTTGCCAATGCTCACCGTGAAAATCGACCGTGAGAAGGCCTCACGCTATGGTTTGAACATGGGTGACGTGCAAGACACCATCAGTACGGCACTGGGCGGTCGTGAAGCCGGCACAGTTTTCGAAGGTGACAAGCGATTCGACATTCAGGTTCGCTTGCCGGACGAAGTGCGCAATGACATGGAAGCGATAGGACGCCTACCTATCGCGCTTCCGCGCGGTACGGATGGCCGACTTGGTTTTGTTCCGCTTTCGGCCGTGGCTAGTTTTGATATCGCACCAGGCCCTAACCAGGTCAGCAGAGAGGACGGTAAGCGTCGAATCGTTGTCAGTGCCAATGTGCGTGGACGGGATATTGGCTCGTTCGTCACAGAAGCTCAACAACGCCTCGAATCACTGCAACTGCCTGCAGGCTACTGGACCCGCTGGGGCGGAACGTTCGAGAATCTCGAGTCGGCTAGAAAGCGCTTGACGATTGTGGTGCCGGCAGCTTTGCTGATGGTCTTCGTCTTGCTGTTTGCAATGTTCGGCAATGTGCGTGATGGTCTCATCGTGTTCACAGGCATTCCGTTTGCACTGACAGGTGGCATCTTGGCGCTCTGGATGCGCGGTATTCCTTTATCCATTTCGGCAGCGATCGGGTTTATCGCACTGTCAGGTGTGGCAGTGCTCAATGGCTTGGTGATGATTGCCTACATCCGATCGCTGCGTGAAGAAGGCAAACGCCTGTATGAAGCAGTCACTGAAGGTGCTTTGACCCGACTGCGGCCTGTTCTGATGACCGCGTTGGTTGCATCGCTAGGCTTTGTTCCGATGGCCATTGCAACGGGCACAGGAGCAGAAGTTCAGCGCCCCTTGGCCACAGTGGTGATCGGTGGGATCTTGTCGTCGACTTTGCTGACCCTTCTCGTGTTGCCCTTGCTCTATAGCTTGATACACCGCAAGGATCTCTCCGAGACTGAAGATGGGCAGGTGTTAGCGTCTACTGAGGAAAAGCCAGCCTGATACAAGTAATTCAATTCACCTCGTGAAAGCCATGGCCTCTAAGGCCATGGCTTTTTTCTTGTAACAATACTTAATATGACAACTTTGTCACATTCCTGTTGGCAATCTGTCGGTAGGTATTTTCTACACTTAAGCCATCTTCTCTGAATAGACGACTTTCTTAGATGGAGAAGAAAATCAATTCACTTAAGGAGTATTAAATGGCTCGCCGTAATATTTTTGCATCTCTCACCGCCGCAGCCGCAATGGCAACTGTTCTGGCAATGCCTGGCGTCGCAGCCGCAGATACGTACTGGCACCCTACAAATAACGAGGCCGGTGTAAAAGCATACCCTGAACATTTCAAGAGCGCTCAAACTCGTGACCAAGTCCGTGCAGAAGCAGCGAATGCAGTGCGCGATGGTGGGGATGCTCGGATGCGCGCAGGAAATTACCCTGCTGTTAAGAGCACAGGTCCCGAGAAGACTCGTCAACAAGTCATTGATGAGCTGACAAAAGAAACCCCTTCGCAGCGAGATGCTCGTAACCAAGCAATGGCTGGGTAATAAGTAATATTTTCTTGGCGTGGATTCGTGGTAACACGATCCACGCCTTTTTTTCGCTCAAAAAATGACAAAAATGTAATCGGAATGTCATCGTGCAGATCAGATTTTATCTCTAGGATTGTGGGTTTATATAAATTCAAAAATAGTTTCATTGAGAAGCTGAATAGTTCTTGATTAAATTCTTTTCGTAAAATGAAGACTTTAAATAAAATAAGTGAATTCCTGCGCTCTAGTGGCATGCAATCAACACGCATGATCATTGGAGTTAGTATATGGATTGCTATTTTTTCTAATTATTATCTTTGGCTGAAGATATCTAAACTAGGTGAAGAATCGAATATAAGTTTAATAATATCTTTTGTTTTTATATTGATTGGTGTGAATATTTTTTCGATTTCTGTTTTGGGATGGGGGTGGCTTTTAAGGCCAATTGCCAGCATCTTTGTAGTCGGTGCGGCTTCAGGTGCCTATTTCATGCAAGCATACGGGATTGTTATTGATTCCAATATGATAACTAATGTGCTTCAAACAGACTTCAATGAAGCCTCGGATCTGATTAACTTGCAGATGATTTTCGTGATCTTGCTGCTGTCGTTGCCTCCATTGTGGTTTATATGGCGCAGAAATTTCTCAAAATCTACTTTTGGCAAACTGATATTGCAACGTTTGATGCTTGCTCTCCTGGGGATTTCAATAGCAGTGGTAAGCCTAATTGTTTCTTTTCAGGCGTTCTCCTCAACCATGAGGAACCATAAGGAGATTCGCTATTTGATTAATCCATACAACGGACTATATGCGGTTTTCAAGAAAATTGACGATTCCCAGAAGAGGAAATCTAAAGATTTGGTAAAAATAGGAGAAGGAGCATACATTGAAGGGACTATAGACCCTATAGTATTTCTTGTAGTCGGAGAAACCGCTCGTTCAGATCATTTGGGGTTGAATGGCTATTTAAGAGATACCACACCTTTGCTATCAAGTCGAAAAGACATTTTGTCATTTAAAAATGCCTGGGCTTGTGGAACGAGCACCGCAGAGTCATTGCCGTGCATGTTTTCACACTTATCGAGGGAGGATTTTTTTGATCGACGAGAAAATTACGAGAACTTATTAGATGTTCTAAAAAAGGCAGGTCTGAATGTTCTTTGGGTTGACAATCAATCAGGGTGCAAGGGGGTATGTGCGAGAATACCTACTGAAAATCAAGAGATAATCAAGGGTGACATCAACTGCAGAGATGATGGTTGCTTTGATGCAGCAGTATTGAAGAGTCTCCAAAGGAAAATTGAAAGCTTACCGAAGCTTGGTAAAGCTAAAGGAACCGTTGTTCTAGTCCACCAAATGGGAAGCCATGGCCCAGCCTATTACAAGCGTTCTTCACCAGATAGAAAAACTTACTTCCCAGAGTGTGACTCTTCAGCTCTGCAAACCTGCAGTCGAGACCAAGTAGTTAATGCATATGACAACAGCATAAGAGAGACTGATTATTTCATTTCGAAGGCGATTGATTGGATTAAGGAGACATATCCAGATCTGCCAACTGCAATGATGTATGTCTCAGACCATGGGGAGTCTTTGGGAGAAAATAATATATACCTCCATGGTCTACCTTATAGTTTGGCACCTGATGCTCAGAAAAGGATTCCTTGGATCGTTTGGTTTTCTAATTCATTTTCACGTGAAAATTTTGAACAGGAAAGCTGTGTTGATATGGTAGATGTCAATACAAAAATAAGTCACGATAACTATTTCCATTCAATTCTAGGATTGCTTAATGTTAGGTCTAATTTGTATGATTCCAAATATGACATTTTCCAATCCTGCAGAATAAAAAGTAATTATAAGTCTGCATCATAAGAAATTTGATCGACACGGTGGTGTTCATCGAGTTTTAGTGTATGACCTCCACCGGAAAGCTATTTAATATTCTTGGTTTAGAGTTGCTCTGTTGAGCGATGGTCGGTTCTGGATTGATAGTAAATTAACTAGTGAAATTTTTTGCTTGGCTGTAAGCAATATTCTTTGTGTTTGGTAAGGCTATATATAATTAATTTTGTCAAATTTCATGATTAATAATCGAGTTGTATAATATTTTTCCAGTTTTACTGGGAGTAAGTAATTCTAGTGGTCTCGTGGACTAGGAGGGAAAACGACCGCGGAAATTTTCTGACGAATACCATAGAATTTCAGGTGATAAATGGTATTTTTTGGGGATTTACTCTTGAATAAGATCGCTTGCGCTCTTGATCGAAGAAGCCTTTCACTTCGTTAAGGAGCTTGGAATATTGGTTGTCTCTGTGATGGCGGTGGGTAAATTAATAGGTGCGTTACCCATTGTTGATAAAGGCTTCACGTCATGACTGAAGCGTTGTCGCGCATTTTCATCATTTCATGCGCATAGGCCTTGAGCGTGGCTATCGCACCTGTATTTTCTGCAAGTTGGAATTTTTTTTCATTTTTTTGAGGGGGAAGGTTCTTTGCAGCCGTATAAGAAGTGAAGATCGGCTTCAAAGGAGGTCTGTGTTGATTTCCACCCAGAAGTGACCCACTAGCCCCCGGTTGGAGGTGCGGATAAAAACTTGGACTGGTTTTATGCGGCTAGGCCAAGCTTGTGCCGGTATTCCACAGGACTTAAACGTCCCAGAGATACCTTGATACGTTTTTCGTTGTACCAACGAATATAAGTATCGACAGCTTCAATGAACTGCTCAATCGTTGTTGATTGCCAGTTGCAGGGATAGAACAGCTCCATCTTTAGCCTTCCAAAGAAGCCTTCGCATGCAGCATTGTCTGGCGAGCACCCTTTGCGAGACATCGAGCGAACCAACTTTGCATCATGGACCCTCGAGAGCCAGCCTGGCCATCGGTAGTGAGCTCCACGATCAGAATGAATCACAGGGCGGCTCTCGCTGCCTTGAACAGCATCAATGGCCGCATCCAGCATTGTGTTGACGAGATTTGCGTTGGGATGAGTCCCAATCGACCAGCTCACCACCAGCCCGTCAAAGCAATCAATGACTGGCGACAGGTAGACCTTGCCAGCAGGAATCTGGAATTCAGTAATGTCGGTGAGCCACTTCTCATTGGGCGCAGCGGCATGGAAGTCTCGATTGATGAGGTTTTGCGGGGCAGCACCTATCTCTCCAAGGTATGAGTTATATCTGCGGCGTTTGGGCTTGGCCACGATCAACCCCTCCTGCTTCATCAGCCGGCGAACCACCTTCTCTGAGATGCCCGTGCACTCCTTGAGCAGGGATGCCTGCACCCTGCGATATCCATAGCAACGGTAGTTGTTGTCGAAGATCTCTGTGATGCTTCGGCGTAAATCAACGTATTTGTCAGCCAGCTTCAGCCGGGCACGATGGTAAAAATACGAGCTTCTAGCAAGGCCAACAAGAGAAAGCAGTTCTGGCAATTCATACTGCCCGTGCAACGCTTCAACCAGCACAGCCTTATCTTTGTTTGCCAGCCTATGCAGGTCAATGTCGGACCCATTTTTTAAGATTTCATGGGCCTGTTTGAGAAGCTCCCGCTCTATCTTCAGCCGCCGAACATCCTGGCGCAATGATGTTAATTTCCACGCATAACTGACCCGCCGGGGATGCGGACAAAAACTTGGACTACCAGGAGATGTAATGGATGCCTCCCTGCCTACGGGCAGCTCAAAGGCCGCAGAAGCATAAAGATGAACAGCGTGACCGTTTTGGGAGTGTGCTTGTTCGCTAG
>NZ_VOQT01000038.1:0-15391 GCF_008121555.1 Comamonas sp. Z1 | reverse complement strand
TGGCTCAGTCAAATCAACCTCTCAAGATCGTCGTGCCCTTCTCGGCCGGTGGTACCGCTGATGTACTGCCGCGCCTAGTAGTCGAAAAAATCCGCGCGGACTACGCAGGTGGCGTGATCATTGAAAACAAGCCCGGGGCTGGCGGAAACATCGGTGCCGATCTAGTGTTCCGGGCACCGCCGGACGGAATGACTGTGCTGGCCTCCCCTCCGGGGCCCATCGCCATCAACCACAACCTCTATCAGAAGCTCAGCTTTGACCCGACTCGCTGGGTACCGGTGACGATTTTGGCCACAGTGCCCAACGTCCTGGTCATCAACCCGAAGCTGCCTTTTAAGTCACTTGGCGAGTTCATTGCATACGCCAAAGCCAATCCCAAAAAAGTGACTGTGGCGACGCAAGGCGACGGCTCCACATCCCACCTGACTGCAGCCATGTTTATGCAGCTGACTGGCACTGAGCTGACCGTCATTCCCTACAAGGGAACAGCCCCTGCACTGATCGACCTGATCGGCGGCAATGTGGACGTGTTTTTCGACAACATCAGTTCGTCGGCCACCTACCACCAGGCCGGTAAAGTGCGCATTCTGGCCGTTGCCGACGAGCAGCGCTCCCAAATATTGCCCCAGGTCCCCACCTTCGCCGAGCAGCAATGGCCAGCCATGCAGGCCGTGACGTTCTTTTCTGTCGTCGCCCCCCCAGGCACGAGTGCAGAAATCGCACAGAAGCTTCAGAGGCAGATGGCCCAGGCTCTGTCATCAAACGACATCCGCAAGCACTTTCAGGAACAGGGCGCCGTGCCCTGCGGCTGGGATCCCACCAAGACTGCTCAGTTCATCCGTCAGGAAACCGAGAAGTGGAAGAAGGTGCTGAAGGCCGCCAACGTCAAGCTCTAACCCTTAGGAATCAACATGCAAGAATCCATCATCCAGTGGCGTGGGGCCACTAATACGCGCGTGCCTTTTGGTATCTATACCGACACAGCCAATGCGGATCAGGAACAGCAACGTATCTATCGCGGCGAGGTCTGGAACTACCTGTGCCTGGAATCTGAAATCCCTGAGGCGGGTGATTTCCGCACCACCTTTGTCGGTGAAACACCAATAGTTGTCGTGCGGGATGCCGACCAGGAAATCTACGCCTTCGAGAACCGCTGCGCGCATCGCGGCGCTCTCATCGCTCTGGAGAAATCGGGCCGTACGGATAGTTTCCAGTGCGTCTATCACGCCTGGAGCTACAACCGACAGGGAGATCTGACCGGCGTTGCCTTCGAGAAAGGTGTCAAGGGCCAGGGTGGCATGCCGGCCTCGTTCTGCAAAGAAGAGCATGGCCCGCGCAAGCTCCGTGTAGCTGTCTTTTGCGGTTTGGTCTTTGGCAGCTTTTCCGAGGATGTACCCAGCATTGAGGATTACCTTGGCCCTGAGATTTGCGAGCGCATAGAGCGCGTGCTGCACAAGCCCGTAGAAGTCATCGGTCGTTTTACGCAAAAGCTGCCTAACAACTGGAAGCTCTACTTCGAGAACGTGAAGGACAGCTATCACGCCAGCCTCCTGCATATGTTCTTCACCACCTTCGAGCTGAATCGCCTCTCACAAAAAGGTGGTGTCATCGTCGACGAGTCGGGTGGCCACCATGTGAGCTATTCCATGATTGATCGCAGCGCCAAGGACGACTCGTACAAGGACCAGGCCATCCGCTCCGACAACGAGCGTTACCGGCTCAAAGATCCCAGCCTTCTAGAGGGCTTCGAGGAGTTCGAGGACGGCGTGACCCTGCAGATCCTTTCTGTGTTCCCTGGCTTTGTGCTGCAGCAGATTCAGAACAGCATCGCCGTGCGTCAGTTGTTGCCCAAGAGCATCTCCAGTTCGGAACTCAACTGGACCTATCTTGGCTATGCAGATGACAGTGCAGAGCAGCGCAAGGTCAGACTCAAACAGGCCAACCTCATCGGCCCTGCAGGATTTATTTCCATGGAAGACGGAGCTGTCGGTGGATTCGTGCAGCGTGGCATCGCAGGCGCTGCCAACCTTGATGCGGTCATCGAGATGGGCGGAGACCACGAAGGCTCTAGCGAGGGCCGCGCCACAGAAACCTCGGTACGCGGCTTTTGGAAGGCCTATCGCAAGCATATGGGACAGGAGATGCAAGCATGATCAATGAAATTCAAATCGCGGCCTTCAATGCCGCTTACGCGAAGACCATAGACAGTGACGCCATGGAGCAATGGCCAACCTTCTTCACGAAGGATTGCCACTATCGCGTCACCAATGTCGACAATCATGCCGAGGGCCTGGCGGCCGGCATTGTCTGGGCGGATTCACAGGACATGCTCACCGACCGAATTTCTGCGCTGCGCGAAGCCAATATCTACGAGCGCCATCGCTATCGCCATATTCTGGGACTGCCTTCGATCCAGTCAGGCGATGCAACACAGGCCAGTGCTTCCACGCCGTTCATGGTGCTGCGCATCATGCATACCGGGGAAACAGAGGTCTTTGCCAGCGGTGAGTACCTCGACAAATTCACCACGATCGATGGCAAGTTACGTCTGCAAGAACGCATCGCCGTTTGCGACAGCACGGTGACGGACACGCTGATGGCATTGCCGCTATGACAATAGTGCACCGTAGATTGGCTTTGGCCATCGGCGACCCCCACGGTATTGGCCCAGAAATCGCACTGAAAGCTCTTCAGCAGTTGTCTGCCACCGAAAGATCCCTGATCAAGGTCTATGGACCGTGGAGCGCTCTTGAACAAGCAGCGCAGATCTGCCAAATGGAGTCCCTTCTTCAAGACCTCATTCATGAGGAAGCCGGCTCGCTGGCACAACCAGTGCAATGGGGAGAGATCACCCCGCAGGCAGGCCTATCCACGGTGCAATCTGCAACGGCAGCCATCCGGGCGTGCGAAAACGGCGAAGTCGACGCCGTCATCGCCTGCCCCCACCATGAAACGGCCATTCACCGCGCAGGCATAGCGTTCAGCGGCTACCCATCTTTGCTCGCCAATGTTCTTGGCATGAACGAAGACGAGGTATTCCTGATGCTGGTGGGTGCCGGCCTGCGCATAGTGCATGTCACTTTGCATGAAAGCGTGCGCAGCGCACTGGAGCGGCTCTCTCCTCAGTTGGTGGTCAACGCGGCGCAGGCTGCCGTGCAGACATGCACCTTACTCGGAGTGCCTAAACCAAAAGTCGCTGTATTCGGGATCAACCCTCATGCATCTGAAGGGCAGTTGTTCGGCCTAGAGGACTCTCAGATCACCGTTCCCGCTGTCGAGACACTGCGCAAGCGCGGCCTAGCAGTAGACGGCCCCATGGGAGCTGACATGGTTCTGGCACAGCGCAAGCACGACCTGTATGTAGCCATGCTGCACGATCAGGGCCATATCCCCATCAAGCTTCTGGCACCTAACGGAGCCAGCGCACTATCCATCGGTGGCAGGGTGGTGCTTTCCAGTGTGGGCCATGGCAGCGCCATGGACATTGCAGGCCGTGGCGTGGCTGACTCCACGGCCCTCCTACGCACGATCGCCCTGCTCGGAGCCCAACCGGGCTGAGGACCCTCCATGAACCACCAGATCCATATCCACGACTCTGACATCGCATTCCCCTGCGCGCCCGGGCAATCCGTACTGGATGCAGCCCTGCAGGCAGGCATCGAGCTACCTTATTCCTGTCGCAAAGGTAGCTGTGGCAACTGTGCGAGCGCCTTGCTCGACGGAAATATTGCGTCCTTCAATGGCATGGCCGTGCGCAACGAATTCTGCACCTCGGAGCAGGTATTGCTGTGCGGCTGCACCGCCGCCAGCGATATACGTATCCAGCCGAGCTCCTTTCGCCACCTTGACCCGGAAGCCCGAAAACGTTTTACGGCCAAGGTGTACAGCAATACACTGGCGGCACCCGATGTCTCGCTGCTGCGCCTGCGCCTGCCTGTGGGCAAGCGCGCCAAATTTGAAGCCGGCCAATACCTGCTGATTCACCTCGACGACGGGGAAAGCCGCAGCTACTCTATGGCCAATCCACCCCATGAGAGCGATGGCATCACATTGCATGTCAGGCATGTACCGGGTGGACGCTTCAGCACTATCGTTCAGCAGTTGAAGTCTGGTGACACATTGGATATCGAACTGCCATTCGGCAGCATCGCACTGAAGCCTGACGACACCAGGCCCCTGGTTTGCGTTGCAGGTGGCACGGGATTTGCGCCCATTAAATCTATTCTTGATGACTTAGCCAAACGGAAGATACAGCGCGACATCACGCTGATTTGGGGGGCTCGCAACCCCTCGGGCCTGTATCTTCCTAGCGCCATCGACAAGTGGCGCAAAGTCTGGCCACAGTTTCGCTACATTGCAGCTATCACCGACCTAGGCGATATGCCTGCGGATGCTCACGCAGGTCGGGTGGATGACGCACTACGCACACACTTTGGCAACCTGCACGATCATGTGGTGCACTGCTGTGGCTCACCCTCCCTGGTTCAATCAGTGCGCACAGCAGCTTCCGATATGGGCCTGTTAGCACAGGACTTCCACGCGGATGTTTTTGCGACGAGCCCGACTGGTAGCCACTAGAAGTAGCTATCCATGCGATATCAACACGGCGGGCTTGAGGCGGGTATATGTTGATTTCCACCCAGAAGTGATCCACTAGCCCCCACCAACGATCCAACTAGCCAAGCATGCTGTGATATGCGCAGTGTTGCTCAACGTTTGCGGAGCAGCTAACGCACAAGGAAGCGTCACCATTTATGGACGCCTAGACTCCGGCGTCGACTCACCCCACTCGGGCGGCTCCAGCATCAGTCGCGTGTATTCGGGCGGCAGCGCTGGTAGTAACCTAGGTTTCCGAGGTGTAGAGAACCTGGGAGGAGGGCTCTCCGCCGTCTTTCGCCTAGAGCAAGGCTTCTACCTCGACGCAGGTACGTTGGCCCAAGGCGGCCGTGCGTTCGGGCGCGAAGCATCGGTTGGCCTCAGCGATACAAGGCTCGGTACCGTGCAGATGGGGCGCATTCCTACGCCCTACTATTCAGTACAGGGTAATGTGGATGCCTTCATCCGGGAGGGGGCGGGCGGGCTGCTGGCGCTCACCCGAAATATTAATGCAACCACGCAGCGTCAGGTGTTGCCGATGGGGGTAGCGGCGCGCCAAGACAACGCCATCAGTTATGTATCCCCGCGCTGGGATGGCCTTGAGGTGCGCGGGCAGTATTCCTTTGGTGAGAAGTCCGCGACGATCGGTCGCGGTTACGGCGTATCTGCGCGCTATCAGATTGGCGGCTTCGACCTCAATGCTGGCTTCCAGCGACAGGAGGGCGCGGACAACATTGCCTCGGGCAAGGTCTCGGCATTGGTGCTTGGAGGATCCTATGATGCCCGCTTCGCCAAGTTTTTCCTCGGCACGACGGTTGAGAAGAACTCCTGCAGCACCTGCACCGGCGGCATCGCCCGACTGCCAGGAACTTCCACGAGCGAGTTTAGGTTGATCAACGTCGGCGTGCGCGTGCCATTCGGGCCGTTCACCGCCATTGCCCAGTTCACCCGAGTTAACGACCGCACCGACTACACGGCCACGACTGGCAATCGCGATGCCAATTGGATTGCCCTTGGTGGTGACTATGACCTGTCTAAGCGAACGCGTCTCTACTTTGGCGCCGCACGGATTACCAACAAGAACGGATCGCAGTACGTACTGGGCACCGGAACTGCTCAAGCTCCAGCAACGTTAGTCGGCTCGGCGAACGGAAGCTCGCACAATATCTACATGGGGGTCCGGCACAACTTCTGAGGGCTGCTCATGGCGTAACTTAGCGTCCTTTCAATGCTTTGTTGCGTCTAACAAAAAGTATCGGTGGAGTAGCTATTCCCAAGGTTTGGTGCCGGAGAAATTCGGCACTTTTTTATGGCGTTGCCAACAGGCAAAGCCCTGGGCCAAGCCATCATCGTCACCAACAAGCCTGGTGCAGCCAGCAACATCGGAGCAGCGCCGTGGCTCGCACCAAACCGGAAGGCTACACCATGCCGACATGCCGACATGGCGAACCAGCACGCTGGCCGCCAATCCTCACATCGACTCCAAGCTAACTTACATCGCCGAAAAAGACTTTGCCCCAGTAGGTCCTGCTGGTGCGCTTTCGCGTACTGCTGGTGGTCAACAGCCAGCAGCCCATCAAGAGCTACGACGAATTTCAAGCCTGGGGCAAGGATGCTATTCCACTGCAGGCCAGCGCAGGCAGCCCCACCACTTGGCGACCGAGCTGCAGCGCATGCGCTGCGGGTTGAACTTCGTGCACGCGCCCTACCGCAGTGCAGCACCGGCCGTTCAGGACGCGCAGCTCGACAGATCCCCTTCATGTTCGTAGATACGGCATGAGTCTGCAGCATGTGTAGGGCGGCAAGATCCAGGCGACCGGCGTCGCCAGCCCGAAGCTCCTGAGCATGCTCAAGGATGTGGCCACGCCGGACGATCAAGACCTCAAAGGGCTCGAAGCCTATGCCGGCCGGGCGTGGTCGTACTCGCAGCCACGCCCAAATCTCGAAACCCTGGCCAGCGCTTTGGCAACGCCCGAAGCCAAGAAGGCTGAGGCTAGAGATCTCCTCAGCACACCAGAAGCCGTAGCCGACTATGCCCGCGCCGAGCGCGCTAAGTGGATCAAGTCGAGCAACATCAAGCTGGATTGCCTACCTCTGACACAGCATCCAAAGCCCTCCCGGAAAATTCCGGGAGGGCTTTGTTTCATGTCTCTCGATCAAAGGTTTGCGATTGTCCGCAGGCCGCCACCTATCGACGCCACATAGTCTTGGCAAACAAACTTGCCAATATAAGTAGATCTCTAATATAATTTAATAAACTTCACTGCTGAAGGCGAGTAATCGCCAGGAGACAACGATGCTGACTCATGAAGAAAACGAATTGCTGTGCCGCGTAGAAGGCGAAGCCCCCATGGGCAAGCTGATGCGCCAACACTGGACCCCGATCTGCCTGATTGAAGAGGTCAGCGAACCGGACGGCGCACCGGTCAAGGCGCGCATCCTCGGCGAAGACCTTGTCGTGTTCCGCGACAGCGAAGGCCGCGTCGGCGTGGTCGGCGAGTACTGCCCGCACCGCCGCGCCTCGCTGGTCTACGGCCGCAACGAAGACGGCGGCCTGCGCTGCCTGTACCACGGCTGGAAGTTCGACGTGCAAGGCAACGTACTCGAAATGGTCTCCGAGCCCGCCTCCAGCGGCATGGCCGAAAAAGTCAAGCACACAGCCTATCCGACCAAGGAATGGGGCGGCATGGTCTGGGCCTACATGGGTGCTCAGGACGCCGTCCCCGAATTCGTCGCTCCCGCCTGGGCACCGACGGCTGATACCCGTGTGAGCATCGGCAAGGTGCTGCTGCCCTGCAACTGGGCACAGATCCTCGAAGGCGCCATCGATTCCGCACACAGCTCCAGCCTGCACTCGTCGGATTTCGTGCCGGCACGCGTGACCGGCGCCGAAGCCACGGACAAGAACTGGCTGCGCCCCTCCACCGACAAGGCTCCCCGCCTGCAGGTCCAGCGCACCGAATATGGTTTCCGCTACGCCGCCCTGCGCCGCCCGATCTTCAATGCCACCACGCACGACTATGTTCGCTCGACCGTGTTCGTCGCACCCGGCACCGTGCTGATTCCGCCGAACAACCTGTACAACGTCGCCAACGTCAACGTGCCGATGGACGACACCAATACGGTGTTCTACTTTATCGCCTGGGGTGATGCAGCCGCCACACCAGAAACCGAAACCTGGCGCAAGTTCCTGCACACGCAGATCGGCCCGGATCTGGACGAGCGCTTCCGTCCGCTGCGCAACCACGAGAACCGCTTCTGGCAAGACCGCCAGGCCATGAAGGCCGGCAACTTCACCGGCATCACGGGCTTCCCGAACCAGGACATCGCCATGTGGGTCACGATGGGCCCCATCGCCGACCGTTCAGACGAACGTCTGGGCGCCAGTGACCTCGCCATTGTCGAGTTCCGTCGTCGCATGCTCGATGCCATCGCCGAATACAAGCAGGACGGCAAGGCCATCGGTACCGGTGCCAAGGCAATCCCTGGCACGGTCTGCTCGTACCAGGCCGTGGTGCCGAAGGAAACCGATTGGCGTGAATACCAGGTCCGCTACGTGAGCGCCAAGCATGCCGTGTCGGACGAACAATCCGCCGTGGCCGCGACCGACTACCAGGTCAAGCAGTAATCAACGGATGGAAGTGGCCATGGAACAGCGCCGTTTGCGCATCGGGGTTGCAGGACTGGGGCGGGCATTCTCGCTGATGCTGCCCACCTTCCTGCAGGACCCCAGGGTTCAGCTCGTTGCCGCGTGCGACCCTCGCGAAGAGGCCCGGCAGCAGTTCGCTGCCGACTTCAACGCAAGGACTTACACAGACGTGCAGGACCTGGCCGAAGACCCGGATGTGGAGGCCATCTACGTGGCCAGCCCGCACCAATTCCACGCCCAGCACACCGAGATTGCTGCAGCCAGGGGCAAGCATGTGCTGGTCGAGAAACCGATGGCGCTCAACGCGGCCGACTGTGATCGCATGATCGCGGCCTGCCGCGCCGCGAACGTGCATCTGATCGTCGGGCACTGCCACAGTTTCGATACACCGTACCGGCGCACGCGCGAACTGATCCGCTCGGGCGATTTCGGTGCGGTGAGGATGATCCAGGCTTTCAACTACACCGATTACCTGTACCGTCCGCGCCGACCCGAAGAACTGATGACGGCCGAAGGCGGTGGTGCCGTCTTCAGCCAGGCTGCACACCAGGTCGATATCGTGCGAATGCTCGCAGGCTCACGTGCCACGCGCTTGCGCGCAAGCGTTGGCCGCTGGGATCCACTGCGCCCGACCGAAGGCGCCTATTCCGCCCTGATCTGGTTCGAGAACGGCGCATATGCCTCACTCTCGTACAACGGCTACGGTCACTTCAACAGTGACGAGTGGACCGGCTGGATCGGCGAAATGGGCGATCACCTGAATCCGGATGCCTACGGCAGTGCGCGCAAGCGCCTGGCCACCATTGCCTCGGCAGAGGACGAAGCCAAGCTCAAGGCTGCCGGTACGTACGGTGGTGCCGACTACAAGCCCCCCTCGCTGGCAGCAGAAGAACCGACACGCAGTCATCAGCACTTCGGCCCGGTGATCGTGTCCTGCGAACGCGCCGACTTGCGCCCCCTGCCCGATTCCGTCGTCGTGTACGGCGACCAGCAGCGCGAAACGCTTGCTCTCTCGCGCCCGACCGTGCCGCGCGCCGAAGTGATCGACGAACTGTGCGATGCCGTAATCCTGGGCCAGGCCCCCCTGCATGATGGGGAGTGGGCAAAAGGCACGCTGGAAATCTGCATCGCGATTCTGAAGTCGAGCGAAATGGGTACGGACGTACTGCTCTGACGACAGGCTCCAGGAAAGAAAAAACCTCGCAGTGCGAGGTTTTTTCTTTCCTGGAGCCTGTTCAACAGTTTTCGCACTCCTCGCCGCGAGCGGCAATCAGGTGCCCCATTTCCCGAGTAGAAGGAATCCGCAGCAGCGAGTCATGTGCCTTCTCGGCTTCGTCGCATGCCATGTTCTCGATGATCGTGAGCAGCACCTTGCGCGCGATGTCGATCTCCGAGCCTTTCAGGCCCTTGACGCTGATCTCATTCACTTCTTCGGCCAATGGAACCAGCTTGCTTTCCAGGCTGCGACCGCGAGGCGTGAGATACACATGAGTATTCTTGCGGTTGCCGGGCGCATAGCGGCGTTCGACGTATCCCAGCTTCTCCATCGCCGACACCGCACTGAAAGTGGTCGGCGTGGTGGTACCAGCCTCGTCGCTGAGTTCCTTCTGCGTCAGTCCATCGGTGACCCACAGAATGCGCAGAAACGCCCAGTGACCGAAAGAAACTTCATACTGAGCCAGGCGCATCTGCAGCCCCCGAACCATCGCCCGGCCTGCATCCTTCACCAGGTGAGCGAGACGATCATCCGGTACGGCCTCGCGCCAATGCCGCAAGATAGGGTTCTCTTTGGAATCCGGTGCCTTGCTGGGAGAGGGTCTGGCTGTCATGCTTTCTCCTTCGCGGCCATCGTCAGAATGCTTGAAATCATAGTGCCTTCACAAGTGCACGAACCGCTTCCTCGGTTCTGAACTCATGCTTTGTCAATTCAAAAGGTATGCCAACCACACCGATACGAACAAGCCGGGCATCAAGGTATCGGTACGGATACCTTGCGCCATCACAGGGCGAGTGCATTGTAGACGTGATACCGCGGCGAACGGAAAAGCAGACTGTACATACAAAACGCCGCGCACCTGGTCAACCAGGTGCGCGGCAATATCCGCAGCAGCTGATGAGATCAGATCTTGAAGCTCTCCAGGCTGGCCGGGTGGAACAGCTCGGCAGGCTGGAGGCGGCGGCTCGATAGGCCTTCTGCATGGTGCTGCGCGAGGAAACGGTCAACCACATGGGCATTCTCGGCAAAACCATACGACCAGAAATCCTGGCCCATTAGGCGGCGCGCATTGCGCAACTGGTCCTCGATGAACGGCAGCGTGACCTTGGTGGCCGATGTGTCGCTCAGGCGCGTCAGTGCTACCGCCTTGGAATGCTCGAAGGCCTTGACCAGTGCGCCGGGCAGCCAGGGATGCTGCTCTGCCAGGGTCTTGCGCACGCCGAGCGTGTGCATGATCGGGAACAGCTTGCGACGCTCATACCATTCGGCCGCAGCCTTCTGCGGATCCTCGAACAGGTACTTGACCTGCGGGTGACCATGGTCGAAGCACGATGGGGCACGCGGCCCGATCACGCCATCAATTTCGCCATCGGCCAGCAGGTTCGAGATGGTGCGGCCTTCCGGCGCGTTCACCAGCGACACACCTTCAGGCAGCTTCAGCGAGATCTTCTCAATGCGGGTCGGATCTTCGTAGCCGCCACGCACCCATTGGATGTCGGAGGCCTTCACGCCGTATTCCTCTTCCAGGAACATGCGCACCCACACATTGGCGGTCAGTTGGTATTCGGGCACGCCGATGCGCTTGCCCTTGAGGTCGGCCGGGCTGTTGATGCCGCGATCGGCACGCACGTAGACCGAGCTGTGGCGGAATGCCCGCGAAGGGAACACCGGCACGGCAATGTACGGCGAGGTGCCAGCTGCGGTCTTCACCGAATAGCTGCTGAGCGACAGCTCGCAGATGTCGTAGTCTGCGGTGCGGAACGCACGGAAGAAGATCTCTTCCGGATCCTGCAGCATGAACACAGGGTCCACACCGTCGATCTGGACGTCGCCGTCGATCAGCGGACGCATCCGGTCGTAATTGCCCACCGCGATGGACAGTTGAAGCTTGCTCATGTTGATTCCTTTGTGACGATCAAAAGCGATTCAGAGCGCATTGTCATGCGCCGGTTTGTGGTGCCTGCTGGCGTGGCACCTCCAGCAGGATGTAGCCAATGAAGAACAGACTCATGCCCAGACCGTAAGCGCCATCGCTCAGACCAAGATCGTGCTTCAGGTGCAACTGCGCAAAGCTGATGTTGACGCGCTCAAGATAGTTGAGCACCCAGCAGAAGAACAGGAAGCTCATCAGCCTGAGAGTGATCTTGCGATAGGTTGTCTCGACGGTTGCCGGACCGGAAGCTTGATGCGGAAGCGCACCCACGTAGTTCAACGTGGAATCTGTCATTTCGGAGTCTCTTGGAGGCGTTTTGTCTGCTGCCGACTTGACCTGGCGGAGCAGCGAACACGTCTGAGTTCGCTTTACCAGCCGACGCAACCAAGCCTTAAATTACTAGATACCTATTAATTAGATGTCTATTCATTATGTTACAAGGCTTAGTGAGCGCCGACAAGCAGGGGTTTACCCCTCGCGCAAAACCGTGCGCAAGTCAACTACTTCACTTGCATTACTAGATCTCTAGCAATACAATTGCAAATATTGTCGAGCAAGTAAAGGAAGACAGGCATGACCACCCAGGAAAGCGGTTTTCTGCGTCTGAAGATCGCGGAGAAGGAAAAGATTGCACGCGACATCTGGCGCTTTGAACTTACTCACCCAGAGGGCGCGCCGCTGCCACCATTCGAGGCTGGCTCGAATCTGACGCTGGTGGCCCCCAACGGCATGCGCCGCAGCTATTCGCTCTGCAACGACTCGCAAGAGTGCAATCGCTATGTCATCGCCGTGAAGCGCGACAGCAATGGCCGTGGCGGCTCGATGAGCCTGGTCGACGACACATCCGCAGGGGATTCGATCGAAGCCTCTCTGCCGCGCAACGAATTTCCGCTTGATGAACGCGCCAAGTCATTCATTCTCGTGGCTGGCGGCATCGGCATCACGCCCATGCTGTCCATGGCACGCCAACTAAAGGCTGAAGGCCTGCGGGACTTCAAATTGTATTATCTGGCCCGGGATCCAGAGGGCACGGCCTTCCTCGACGAGCTCAGCAGCAACGAATGGCGCTCGTTAGTGAAGATCCACCACAGCTTCGGCGACCCGGCGAAAGCCTTCGACTTCTGGGCCCTGTTCGAGCGTCCCAAAGCCGCACACGTCTATTGCTGCGGACCGCAGTCGCTGATGGATACCGTCCAGGACATGACAGGCCACTGGCCGTCCGGCACCGTTCACTTTGAAAGCTTCGGCGCCGGCAATGCCAACACAAAGGAAAACACGCCTTTCATGGTGCACCTTAAGCGCACCGGCATCTCATTGCAAGTTCCGACCGACCGCTCGATTCTGGACGTTCTGCGTGCCTCGAACGTGCGTGTAGCAAGCTCCTGCGAAAGCGGTACCTGCGGCTCCTGCCGGGTAGGATTGTGCTCGGGCGAAGCGGACCACCGGGATCTCGTGCTGCGAGACGATGAGAAGGATGCACAGATTATGGTCTGCGTATCCCGTGCAAAATCTGCGGAGTTGGTGCTGGACCTCTGAGCCGGCATCGCTGATGACGGTCCTACCCGCACCGTTGCCGAAACAGACACTCCGGTTGGCACGGCCAAGCATTGGCATACCAACATAACAAGGGACATTGAACATGAATGAGCAGACTTCTACCTCAGCCCCCAGGGCTCGGGATGCCAGTGCGCCCACACCGGTCGACGACAACAGTCTCGCCTGGACCGATGCTCGCTTGCTGGGATTTACGCCCATGGATAATGTGCATGAGGAGTTCTACGCGACTGCGTTGAAACTGGTGACCTGCACAGAGAAGAGTGCAGCCCAGGCCATCGAAGAGTTCGAGCAGCATGCCATCAGCCATTTCGAGCAGGAAGATGAATGGATGCGCACCACGAACTTCCCTCCTCGGGACTGCCATCTCGACGAGCATGCGGCAGTGCTGAAGTCGGTCCGCGAGGTCAAGGAAGCTGTTGCACAAGGACAAGCCGGCGCCGACGTAGTCCAGGATATCGGCATGGCCCTCTTCCAGTGGTTCCCAGGTCATGCAGACTATCTGGACTCCGCACTGGCCGCCTGGATGACCAAGCTGAATATGGGCGGCAAGCCCATCGTGCTGCGACGTAAGCTTTGACAGTGCTCCAGGGGACATCCGAGACATCCCTCCCCCAGCCAAGACCCAGACACCCCCACCCAAACGCGGGATCCATGCACATTTCTGCAACGCACCGCCCCCAGAGGTTAGGGATACTCCCGATCAAAATCATGCTAGCCCTCTAACAATAATTTTAGACGTCTAATAAAATATAAATAAGGCATGCCTATGAAGAGAAACAGTTGCGACGCAGAGGACAAGACTCTGCGCGCCGCAACCGAAGCTGCCTCCACTATCTAAAAGAGGTGACCAAGCCTGACCTCGCATCAAGCTGCGTCGCACGCATGCCTGCATCGTTGCGCTGGGCTGCAAATGTGCATGTCATTTTTTAAACAGGACGCCCCACCACCACGGAGCTTTCGCCCCAGCCACATGCTTTGTACGGACATCTTAATGCCGGTACATGAGCGGATGGCGTCGGTGCCGCGAGAAATCACAAAAAACAGGAGACATGTCATGACAAGAGGAATTTTCTTGAAAATATCGGCGGCAATTGCCCTCCAGGCGTTGTCAATCTTTGCATATGCTGATAGCGATTTCCCGAACAAGCCCGTAAAGCTGGTCGTACCCTACGCTCCCGGAGGGCTGCCGGATACCGTGGCCCGGATTCTGGCCGAAAAAATGCAGGCAGACCTCAAGCAGCCGGTCATTGTCGAAAACAAGCCCGGCGGCGGCGGCGGCGTTGCCATCACGGCCATCAAGCAATACCCTGCCGATGGTCATACCTTCTTGGTTACGGACGGCCCTCTGCTGGCGGTTTCTCCGATCATCATCAAGAACCTCAAGTATGACGCCCAGAAGGATCTGGATCCCGTTTCCCTCGTCGGTGTGGCCCCTCTGCTTCTGGTCACAAACTCTTCCGCACCCTTCAAGAACATGAAGGATTTCATTCAATATGCGAAAGAGCATCCCGGCGAGTTGAATTACGGGTCTTCCGGAATCGGTTCCATCCACCACCTGACGGCAGAGGCCATGGCCCATTCGCTGGGCATCAATGTCAAGCATGTCCCGTTTAGGGGTAGCTCCGCCTCTATTCCTGCACTGATCGGCAACCAAGTTGACATCACATTCGCCTCTCCCCCAACCCTGATGGGCTTCGTCCATAGCGGCAAGGCCAGGATACTGGCGACCAACACCTTGGCTCGCAGCAAGACCAGTCCGGACATTCCTGCCATTTCCGAGTACGCCAAGAACTTTGACTTTGGCTTTACCGTGATCATGCTGGCCAAGAAAGGAACGCCCGAGGCCTATAGGAACAGGATCAGCGATTCGGTCAAGAAAGCCGTCAACGATCCCGAGGTCAAGAGCAAGCTGGAAAAAGCAGGAGTCGACTCCATTGCTGGAGGTCCTGCCGAGTTGGCGGCAAAGCTCGCATCTGAAAATAGCCGGGTCATCGCAGCGGCCAAACTGGCTAACCTAAAACCAGAATAAAACCAGAACCGGCCCACACCCAATGCCAGTCAGCCAAGAGCTCACTGGCATTTTTCGTTGGTGGACCCGCATCTTCTACGTCGATGGTAAGCGTTGCCACCTGGCTGTAGGCATCGCCAAACAACAGATCGCCCTCCCAAAGGCCCGGCACTGCACGGCTGGGCGCTCGCTAATGGGCACTGCATCGACGATCCGGCCATGGATCGTCGCATTCCCCTAGTGTGCCGCAAATGCTCCAAAAAAGCTCTTTCTTCAAGGCTCCGCGTATTTGAACGAAGAGCGTGCTGTTAATTTCCACGCATAACTGACCCGCCGGGGATGCGGACAAAAACTTGGACTACCAGGAGGTAGTTCATGTACTCATACGCAGACAGGATTCGTGCAGTTGAGCTTTACATCAAGCTTGGCTTG
>NZ_VOQT01000037.1:0-16278 GCF_008121555.1 Comamonas sp. Z1 | reverse complement strand
TGAAGGCTGATCAGCATGGCAACTCCTTGGCACGGGATTGCCATGTTGCCAGAACTGCTTGCAGTACCTCTCGGCCATGCAGCAACGGACGCTTGTTTTTAAGCAGCCAATCGTCCGGGACCCGACACCTACCCATGGAAAGTCGTAACTTTGCTTTTTCGCCTTCCAAAACGATATGGGCATATTTCGTTGCCGTCCGCAACAGCGGGGCCATGGTTGCAAAAGCCTGGTCGATATCGGCCTGGAACTGCTCAGGGCTGTCGCAGCGAATCGCGGCAGAGCCGTAGCGTATGCGCGACTGCGCAAAGAAGTCGTCCAGATCGGCTTCGGTCAGCACGGACTGCACGTCAAAGTTGTAGTGGCGCAGCAAAAAATCGATAAATTGCGCGATATCGGCATCGGCAATCCCATCGATGTGCACCGTTTTTACCGCTTGCCCAGACAGCGGCACCTCGGTGTGTTGGTCGGTCAACAGCAGCCAATTGGTGGTTAGCTGGGCCAGAGCAGGGAGGTCGTAAGCCGTGCGCGGCGTTTGTATGCTTTCGCAGACCACAACGCCATCGCGGACGCAAGGGCGCAGGAAAACGGCAGGTGCTTGCTGGGCAGCAAGCTGTATACCACGCACTGCCATGGCGGCTTGCGCGCGGGGACTGGCCAGTAGCACGGCAATAGTTTCGGATGGCTGAGTGGAAAAATAATATGCGGCCATCAAAGGACTCTTTCTGTGCCCATGATTCTCAAAGTTGGCTTGTCCATTTGTCCAGGAAATCGGCCTCAAAAAAGAATAAAAAATTAAAATTTATTGACCATCGCATGGTGTTAGCCGCAAAAGCGATGTTTTCAGAACCTAACACCACTTTCCTTTGAGACCGATGCGAAGCATTTATGCATCGCTCCCTCATGGCAAACAAACCGTTGGCAAAGAGCTGTGGCGACAACTGCAGCCCCTGATTTCGCCCTTCACTCCTTCCGCCAAAGGCGGCTCACGCAAGCTCGGCGTGAGCAATAAAACCGCACTCAATCGCATCTTGTTTGTGCTGCACACCGGCATTTCATAGGAAGACTTGCCACAGTCTCTCGGCTACGGCAGTGGCAGGTCCTGCTAATCGCGACTCCCTGACTGGAGCGACAGCGGCGTCAGGCAACCAGCCTGACTCAGCCGACTGTGGGAAAGCCTGCAAGGACTGCTTCTGGCCGGAAGCACGCGATCGTCGTAATTCACCAAAGCTGTCAATCACTGGCCGCAGCAAACCAACCATGGACTGCTTTCGGGGACTTGACCGAAATGGTGCTCTCGGCCAGAAGCGGTACTCAAGCGCCGCACTATGAGCGGCGGTTCTAGGCTGGAAGCAGCTGTTCAACCTAGAGTTCCGAACGACTGCTAAGCTTTCGCTTCCGAGCTATTCAGCCGCCTTAAAGGAGATGCATTTTGGAGCCGCTTACCCTTGCCGGTACGTTAGCTACGGTTGTTGGCTTGCTGTCCAATTTCAAGGCAGAGCGCTCATCTGCGAGCTTGGACGCATTTATCGAATGGTTGCGTGAGAGCCATCACACTGGCCTTGCGGAGACCATAGTCCGGAATAAGGCGCTCTCCGACGAGTTGGCCAAACTGCTATCAGTCAACCACCAAGATCTGGTTTCGAGGCTCAACGCGCTGCAGGACCAGATCGCTTCGATTGCCAGCAGCATCGAAGGGTTTGGGGGGCTTGTAGACGTGCTTGATGCCACGCCCAAACTCTCAAGGCAGGCCCGATCAATCCTGCGGCAGATTGTTGAATCCCGCGCGCAATATGCGCTGGAGCACAAACTCAGCACTGGCCAGCCCCCCGAGTTCCTGTTCATCGGTGGTCCTGCTTCCGGCGAGATTCGGTACGATGAGCCGCAGTTCATGAACGAGGATCTTGATTCCCTAGTCGTCGCTGGGCTGTTACGCGTTGAGCTCGCCAGCAAGGGCTCCAGAAAGTTCTCTGCAACGCGCGAGGCCGCCGAGTTCGTTAGAAGAATCGGCTGAATCTACCTGGCACGAGGATCCATGCTGCATCTTTTAGCTTGGCAGGCACATATGAGCGCAGCTCGTAGTCCTGTTGGCCCCCGAATTCGTCTGCGCGCTGACGAAAATCTGCGAGTCGCCAATGAAATACACCGCGCAGATGACCACCATTGAAACGCAGGCATACCACGCCGATTTCGCTCTGCATACGCTTGGCTGGAAGGCCTTCCAGGACTTGTGTGCACAGGTCATGGAGGAAGAGCTTCAGACTACGGTCTCGGTCTATCGCGAAGCGCAAGACGGTGGGCAGGATGCTGTGTTCCTTACGAAAAGTCCTGATGGGCTCACCGCAGTGGGCACAGTGCAGTGCAAGTTCTCCAGCAAGCCCGACCAACGCCTGCGGCCGTCCGACATCACTGGCGAAATTGAGCATGTTGAACAGCTCGTTGCCAAGCAAATGGCAAGGGTCTACTACTTTGTCACCAGTATGGGCGTGGATGCGGATGTCGCGCGAGAAGTCCGCGAGCGACTATTGGCGCAGGGGGTTGTAGAACCCCATGTCGTCGGAAAGGAATGGTTGCTTTGCAAGATCAAGGCAAGCCCTCGCCTCCGAGCACTGGTTCCTCGCGTCTATGGGCTGGGTGATCTCTCAACCATCCTAGACGAGCGATGCGCCGCCCAGACCCTCGCACTATTGGGTGAGCATCGCAAGGCCCTCAACGTGTACGTGCCGACAGCTCCGCACCGAAATGCAGTTGACATCCTGGCGCAGCACAAGCTGGTACTACTTCTTGGAGCTCCGGCAACAGGAAAGTCCACGTTGGCAGCCATCCTTGCCATGATGGCCGTCGACAAGAACGACGTGCAGGTATTCAAGTGCGACGGGCCTATAGAACTGAAGCAGCACTGGAATCCTAACGACAACAAGCGGCTGTTTTGGATCGATGATGCTTTTGGCGCGAACCTGCTGATGCCGGATTATGTGAATGCCTGGATCGAGTTCATGCCGAAGCTCAAGACGGCACTTGACCATGGCTGTCACTTCATCCTCACGTCCCGCACTCACATCTGGAACGATGCCGCGCCGCGCCTGGGCTCTAGGAACCATCCTCTTCTGGAATCAGGAACGGCAGTGGTTAATGTCGGTGGTTTAACGCAATCGGAGCGTGAACAGATTCTCTACAACCACTTGAAGGCAGGCACTCAACCCCCAGTCTGGAAAGCGAAGATCAAGGATCACTTGTCTCAATTGTCGAAAGAGAGCAGTTTGCTGCCTGAGCTCGCGCGGCGCTTAGGAGACAAGGATTACACCGGGAACGTCACCAAGCTTCCTGACGACCTGCTGCGTTTCATCGCTCAACCACAGGAGTTCCTGGTTCAGACGTTCAAGGAATTGACGCCAGAGCAACAAGCTGCGCTTACGTTGGTGTTCCTCACGCGGTCCCGACTGCCGGTTCACCTGTTCCCCGACGCCGAAGCGGCATTGGTGGCAACGAGCTACGGCGTGACGAAAGCCAACATGGCTCAGGCATTGATGCAACTTGCAGGCTCCTTCGTCGTCCGTCGAAGTGACGGTGACAAGGAATACTGGGCGTTCTGGCACCCGACATTTGCCGATGCCATCAGTGCGATTCTGAGTAAGCGCCCGGACCTGATCGACGTCTATGTCCGGGGTGCCGGGCTCGACACCCTTCTGACAGAGGTGGTTTGTGAAGGCGCGGCTCCGGTTCGCGATGCCGTCGTGGTTCCACTCAGCAGCAGTGATGCGCTCGTCGTACGACTGCTAGAAACGCCTGATGAGGAAGGCGCGAACGAACAGCTGTTCGAGTTCCTGAACCGCCGACTCCCCAGGGATTTGGTGCAGAAGGTCTTGCGGCGGGCTCCCGAGCTTCTTGGCCGCCAGGGCGAGCGCTTGTCTTGGCGCCGTCTCCGCTGGCGGCAAGTAGTTCGTCTTCGTGCCACAGCTCATGAAATGGGGCTACTCGATGATGAAGTTCGCTTAGCGACGACATCCATGCTCGAAGAAGGCGCCCTCAGTTCTTTCGACGCTTCATTTGTCCAGGATGACAGCATCCTGGCAGTGTTTCGCCCCTCAGAGCTGATGCAGTTGACCGCCGGCCTGCTGGCCAAACTGGACTCGGAAGTTCAGGAGAAGATTTCCACCTGTCGGGAGGAGGCGGACCCAGACGGTGACATCGACAGCCAATTCGAGGAGGTTGCTGACTTCCTCGACAGCATCCGATACCTGGTGGAAGCGAATTCAGTCTTCCAAGAGAAGCACGACAAGCTGACCGCCAACCTAGATCAGGCTAAGAAAGACGTTGAGGCCAAGAAGTCCGACGACGAAGAGGAAACCAGTTTCTTCAGCAGCGTCCCCCGGGCGGCCGCGCAACGCGAACAGCAGGGTGGTCGCTCAATCTTCAGCGACGTCGACGAATGACATCGCGGTCCAGCATGCATGCTGGACCGCGCGGTTGGTCCTGGACACGCGCAGATACTCTTGAGGCGAGTGACTCGCTCAAGGGCCTTCAGGGCACAGGCTGCGGTTCAGCGAGCTGGCCAAAGTAAGTCATGCACACGGCTTGTTGGAAAGCTGCAGGCAACTGCGCCTGAGCGTGCAGATTTTCCACGGTACAAACAGCGACGTAGGGCTTGCTGCTTCCCTTGGCGGCCGTATAGCCCAGCAGTCCTTCAAGATCGTCGGGCAGCACTTGGTGGATCAGGTGGGCCCCCCCCGCAGGAAGTGCTGCAGCAATCGGAGTGTTGTCCGCAAAGGCCTGCGGGTTGTTGGTGTCTCCGTCGTGCACCACGCGGTAGGGAATGCTGAATGCGTTTAGCACGCGCTGGAAGGCCGGAATGTTCTTCTTGCCATTGCAGTCAACCAACGCAACCTCCCGACGCAGACGGACGTGCCTTTGGAAAAGGCCCATCAGGTCAGCGCCCCGCTCGAAGGCCGCAATCGCGCTGCCCTCCTCAAGCAGCACGACACTCTTGGCGAAGAAGAGTTCGTTAACGGTTGGGTGAAATCTCGCCACCGTTTGCAGGCGCTGCTTGTCTATTTGATGGGCCATCCCGGGAAACAAGTCCTTAGTGACCTGATAGCAGGCAGCATCGCCTTGCGCTGTCTTGAACATCCGTACGATGGCACGGTACCTGTTTGCGATGTCTAGGAAGACCGGCGAGTGCGTACAGCAGGCAACCTGCGTATTGGGCTGCGCAGCAAGCCGGTGCAGCACGTCCCGCATCAAGCGCTCCATCTGGGGATGTAGATAGAGCTCGGGCTCCTCGATCAGCAGGATGGTGCCGCGCTGAAGACCGGCGCCGGCGGCTTGAGAACCTTGAGCTTGCGCGTCAGCGAGAAGCTGGAGTAGCGTGATGACCAGCGTGCGTTGCAGACCATGGCCCTGATGGCCAACTTCTGTGTCGATGCCTGCCTGGGCATCGCGGATGACGAGCGAGGTCGACGGCAGAACCATAGTCCGCAGCTCCGGTGCCTCAGTACGAATCAGCGCTTGGCCTCCGACGACCTCGTTCAGGCTCTGATTAATGCGGTCCTGCAGGTCTCGAACTTCTTGAGCCTGCCGCTGCGGGTTGGCGGGGTCAGGACGGAAAAGCGCCAAAACGTCATCCAGGGCGGCTTGGAGCGCTGCCATTTCGGGACGCCGTGCCAAGCTGCGCTCAACGATGAGGTTGACCAATTTGCCGTACGTCGATGCGTCCTTCGCATTGGTCTCGTCGCTTGCCTCCTGGACTGCCCTCACGAAAATGGGACGAGGCAGGATGGAGTTTGCGTTGCTCTTCCAGTTGCCGCCACCACCGGGGTTGGGGAGCCAGGCAGCCTCACCAAGCGCGACCAAATCGGGGCGCTGCTCGCGCACGACAGCCTTGAGCGACTCCCTTGAGCCGACGTTGGGGCGCGCGCCCTTATTGGGCAGCGCGTCAATAATCGGCTGATAGTCTGCCGGGAACGCAGCCCAGGTTGTGTCTGGGTCAGGCCAGCCTACGAACTGCTCAAGGCCAGAGAAGGAGAACAGCTGTTCCTTCCAACCGCCCGCCTCGCCGTCCTCACCTGGTTCGAACCAGTAGCGCTTCTTAAGCACCCACCGGTCGCCGTCCATGCGACCACGAACAGCGACCTGGGCTTTCTCGTCGTCCGTGAGGCAGTCGAAGTGCCCGATCAGCTCTATGGCGTTTCCGTCATCGGTCTGGTGCCTGCGAAAAAGCGACGAGTCCTTGATAGAACTGCCACTGAGGAACACGGCAATAGCGGACAGCACGGAAGATTTGCCCGCATTGTTTTCCCCGATGAGGACAAGCAGGTCTTCCCATTCCAGGGTCACGTGCTCTATGCACTTGAAATTGTGGATTTCAAACCGGCGCAGGCGCATGCTTTTTCCTAGCTTTAGGTTGGGCTGCATTTGATGGAGTCGCTACTTTGCCATGGATGTAACCATTTGCAATCAGAATCGACTTTAAGGTTCCAAGACTGGACCGGCGCGGCGGCTATACGAAGCAACGCCGCCGTTCGATACCAGGTTTCGACAGACTGCAACCGCTGCAAACTAGACTTCAACAGCCAGAGGATGAACAACGGCACTGGCTCGTCTGCTGTCGGCGGTCCACTCAAGCAAACTAGCCAAGTGAGAGCGGAATGCTGGTCAAGGATGAGCAGCGTCGGCAACTAAGAGCAACGATTGTTTATTGCAACTGCCCCCAGTTCTTAGCCAGTACATAAGCATCGCCCAGCCAAGCTTCCTCGTTGGAAAAAACCAGCACCATGCGATCGTTACCCTTGTTCCAACCGATACGCTGACCACCCCAACCGACAGCCCATGCCGTGTTCGGCGCAATGTCGTTGTCGGTCCAAGTGAGGTAGCCGTAGCTGGCAAACAGCTTGCCGTTCTTGCGCGTGGCCGGTGTTGTGCCATTGGCGATTTGCTTGCTCATGGCTGTGCGCACGAAGTCACCAAAGCAGTCTTGCTGCTTGGATGATTCTTTGACCCACACCGCAAAGCGCATCCAGTCTTCAAGGCGCAAGCGCATGCCGGAATCTGCAAGACCGTTCTGCGCCCGATCTTGGACGTAGAGACCAGCATGCGCTGCCCCCATAGGATTGAGGACTTGCTCCTGAATCCACTGGTTCCAAGGCGTGTTCGTAGCGCGGCTGACCATGATACCCAGCGTCAGGGGGTCGGTGGACTTGTATGCAAAGACTTCGCCTGGTTTGTATGTCGAGAACACACCACGGGCAGCTTGCGTCACTGGGTCTGACGAAACCAGGTCCTCCAGGTTCAGCAGACCGACTCTCCAGTCTTGAACCTGCTCCTTGTTCCAAATGGTGCTGTCCGCATTGATCTGGGCCGTGCCGGACGACATGCGCAACAGATCATGGACTGTCGCTTCGCCAAGAGCCTTGCCCTGTAATTTCGGTATCAACTCACTGGCTTTGGTTTGCAGACTGAGCTTGCCAGCGCAAATGGCTCGACCAACTGCCATGGCTGTGACCGTCTTCCCCATCGAGAAGCCAAAAAACAATGAATTGGCATCGGCGGGCGCTTTGAATTCGGTGTGCAGCACGTTGTCACCATCAAGCAATGCAAAAGCCTTGGCCGGACGATTGGCCATCAGCGTGCGGGCTTCATTGATGACGGTTTGCTCAGCCGCTTTGGCTGATCTGACGTTCAACGCTTTAGGCTGCGGACTCGGGATGGTTTGATACCACCACTTTGGCCCTTTGGGCGTCAGTAGCCAATCGTCTGGTGCGGAAGCTCCGCCGTTACCGGCCACAGGGTTGTTCTGTGCATAACCGAACTGCACCGAGAAGGCCGACAGCACGGCGATTGCAGTGGCCGTCAGCGTGTGCATACAACGCTTTGTGTTCATGTTGCTCTCTTGTTATCTTTGCTTTTGGATAGAGGCTTGCCCACCGGCACATCCGCTGAGCCAGCGAAGACGAGTGACGTGGACAGCCTTGTTGGCTTAGTTCACTGGATTTCTGATCCAGCCTGCGATCTGATCCACCGCTTCACGCTCCATGCCGATAAAGCCATGCCAGTGCTGCGCATCGCATTCATCGCCAGTGGGGTCGGAGCCGCCATCCACCATCATCAGTTTCTTGACGGGCGCATTGCTCAGCCCCTTGAGAATCCAGGACGTTTCCACCGGCTGGCAGTGCCTGCAGGCATCCTTGGCATGGTGGTAGACCAGCACCGGCATTTGGATGGCTTTCAGGTCCTGGAGCGGCACAGCACCAGGGGTGGCATAGCGCACGATGCTGGAGGTCAGCACCAGGCCGGCGATGGCCGGATCGGGCACCTTGATCGCCATGGCCGTCGCTGACACCGTGCCCCGGCTGGTGCCAACGAGCCAGACAGGACGGTCGCTTTTTTGCTTCACGAACTCCAGCACTTTGGCGAGGTCCGTCATGTGCTCGGCCGTGACTCTGTCCGCAAAGTCCAGCTCCTTGCCGTTGGGGCGGCCAAGGATTGCCACATTGAAGCCGTTGGCTGTGAAGTACGGCGCTGAGCGCACCAAAAAATTGCTGCTAGTGGCTTTGCCGTTTTCCACCCTCCCATAGCCACCGCCACCACCGGGAAACAGCAGCACCGTGGCTTTGGCATCCGGAGTCGCTTCCCAAAACACCGTGGTGCTCACCCCTTCGCGAGTCGGAAGCTTGAATGTGGAGCCCTGGGCATGTACTGCAAATGTCGCGGCCATTAAAGCCGCACCTGCACAGAAGCTTCGCCAGAGGTGCTTGAAGGCTGGAGCAATAGGCTTGGAGATCATGTCTCCCTCTCTTTCTCTATTTTTCTGAAATCATGCCCTTGGCAGCACTGGCTGAGCAAGTCGGCACGGCACAAACGGGCATGATTGAGGCTTGAATGCCACTGCTGCGGATTTATGGGAGCTGCAACGGTCGCGTGTCTTGATTCAGACTCAAACTTTGCATCTTCGACATGCCCAGCTCAGACAGTCGCTCCCCTTGGCAGTGCAGGTCTGCAATGCGCTTGCCACTTTGCGCTACCAAGATGCCTTGCTCCGTGGTTGTCCGGCCATACACGACATAGCGGTAGTTGCCCTTGTCAAACGATACATAAGGCAGTGCCTGCGCAGTGGAGCCAGTGTGCGTGCCCTGTTTGAACGCGGTGCTTGCAGTCGCAGCATTCGCCGGGTAGACCATCTCTGGCGCTGCGTCCAGCGGGGCCAGTCGGTACGTCAGCTGACTACCGCTGCTGGCCATGCACAGCGATGCACGCTTTTTGCCGGTCGAGCAGGCAAACACCGGGGTCTCGTCGGCTGAACACAGCGTGGGCACTGCAGCTGTCTGGCCAGGTACAGGCTGCGCGGCTTGGATTTGCTCGTTGATCGTCGCTTGTGGCTGCTGTGGTGGTGCAGCTGACGGTGCAGGCTCCGAAGGTGCTCCTTCGGTCTCGGCTTCCATCTCAGTCATGCTGGCAGATGGTGCGGCAGACATTTGAGCCTCGACTGACTTCTTTGCTGCTGCTTGTGCGCGCAGCATACGGTCATAGCGATCCATGGCTATGTCATGGAAGTAGCCCATGAAAGGCATGAAGCCGTTAAGTGCCACTTGCAATACCCCGGTGTCTTCGGTGCGCTGCACGGTGTATGTCACTTGGCCACGAAGCTTGGTGCCATCCAATACAGCACCTTGCCGTTCGTAGATGGCCCGCATGTATTGCTCCATCTGCGGCTCGGCTTTCACAGCATCTTCCGGCATGACGGTTGTCAGCTGTGCCGAGCACATAGCTTTTCCAGTGTCGGGATTGCTGGCGTCGGTGGTGATGTTCTCAAGGGTAACAGCGGTGTCCTTGACCGTGAACTGGACGCGCTTTTGGCGCTCCTCGCTCATGTCCTTGTGCTGCTTGTCAAACTGCTGCTGGTATATCTGTTTGACCAAGCTGACTGTCTCCGCATCCGCACAAGTTGGCGTCTTGCTGCCACATCCAGCAAGCACGGCTGCAGCCGCGCATGCGCCACTCATTAGAGTTTTTCTCATTACTTCTCTCTCCTGTTTTATGTGTTTTATACGACTCAAATCTTAAAGCATTGTGTCGTATAAGACGTTGGCTCAAAAAGCACATTGGCAGACCCTCTGCGGACATGAGAGTCAAGGAGTCCGCCCCGTCGCAGCTGAGCGCCACGCCAGTGGTGAAGCTGCCCAATGCCGTCACACAGGCACTGGGGGCCAAGCTGCGCAGCTACCGCGAGCTGGCGCAAAAGTCGCAAGAACAACTGGCGCATGACGCCGAGGTGGAGCGCTCGCGCATCTCCAAGCTGGAGAACGGCCACATCAATCCATCGCTGCTCACACTTGCCACGCTGTGCCATTGCTTAGGGATCACGCTGGCAGAGCTCTTTGATGGCGTGACAGCCACGCTGCCACCTGCATCGCAAGGCGGTGAACTGCGCCGCCGCAACCAGGCGCATGCCGAAAAAAATCCAGCGCCGTCCAAAGCCGTTGGTGCCGATCACCGCACCAAACGCTCCAAGGCATAGGCGAGTCACTGCAGCTTGCGCACGCGCACCACTGCCAGCAGCCGCACCAACTCCGCAGACCACGACTCCGACTCGTAGTGCCAGAACACTGTCCATGGCTTGGCATCATCAGCCGGCAGATGCAGTTGTTTGGCGCGGCGACTGCCAAGACCCGTGGTCGGCAACCGCAGCCGTGCATTGAACGCTTGGAAGCTCGGTTCGCCACCGCCAGGGTCCAGCAACAAGATGCGCTGTGGTTGATACTTTGATCCAGTTGCGATGCCTTCCACGCCGACTGCCAGTGCCCAATGCCTGGTACGTTGGTGTTTGACCGATGCAAAAGCCACCGCCACCAACTCACCACGCATCAGCCAGTCCAATGCATGCCGATCTACATGCTCTGCGGCTCCGTACTTGGCCGTCAGCTTCAGTGGCAAAGCCAAGCTGTTGACCAGCTCTGCCCACTCATTGGCGTAAATGCCAGCAAAGTACTTGGGGCCGAAGGCTTTCCAGACCGCAGCCGCCACTCCATGCTTGCGCTGGCTCATGTCGTGCATGGCGGAGGCCTTTGCCAGATCGAAGATCACCAAGATCATGGCCAGCACATGCGTGCCGCAAGCGCCATCAAGCATGGACTGCTGCATGAAGCAGCGCACCGGCTCTTGGCGCTGTTGCTGCACGGTCAGCACATGGCCGGTCTGCAATGCCGCATGCACGCGCTGGAAACCGTAGGTGGTTCCAGATGCACGTGCCACCATCAGTAGTCCTCCGGCAAGAGCAGCGTGGTCACGCAGCGATTGGCTTCGGTGATGATCCAGATCGTGGGCAAGCTGCTACGCTTGTCTTGTGGCGTCTGTTGGAGCCTTTCGGCGTCCACCAGCCGGTAGACACTCATCACACGCATGCCCTGTTGGACCGACAGCTCATTGGTGGCTTTGTCTTCGGCGCAGCAGTCGCCCCAGTCGCCATGCACATGGCGTGAGATCAATGCCAGCGCACTAAAGCCGGTTTGCTCCAGCAGCGCCAAAGCACCTGGTGTTGCGACCATCTGGCCCAGCGCAAAGCGCGGGGCATTGCTCATCAACGTCATGCGGCGAGCTGCTGTGGGTTGAGAAGAATTTGCTGACATGGAATTACTCCTTGGTTGAACGTCAGACGCAAGAACTCCACGCGCGAACCACCGACACCGCTGTCCCACATGGGCGAGCACTGTCCTCCGCATGCGTGGAAACGGATAAAAAAAAGGACCGTCAAAGCGGTCCATGGAGAGATCAAGAATTCAAATTCGCAGTGACTTCACACCACCAGTGCAGGCGTTCTACGGCAGGTGCTGCAGAGCATTTAGCAACGCGGCATCGGTCGCATGGTGTTGGCTCACAATCCGCACCACATCCGCAGACATGGGCAGCAGCGCCGCCAATGTGCAGCACAGCGATTGCGTGCCATCAGAGTCCTGCCAGCTTGGCAGCTCCAGCAAGCGCAGTGTGCCCAACCGGCCATTCAACGTGGCATTGACCGCAGCCAGATCGGTGGCCCACCATGCAGCCAGCAAAGCGTGCTGCGAACGCTCTGGCAACTGTAGATACGGCCACGCACCACCGCCGTAATTCAGATAAGCGCACAGCAGATGCAGTTGCTCGACGGCTGACAAATCCAGCTGCTTGCCCAGACGCTCCAAGTTGCAAGCCACCGGGGCCACATCCAACGGCAACGGTGGACACGGCAACGCCATCAAGCGCTCGAACACCACCGCAGGCTCCATCGGCTGATCCGGGGTCACGGAGCCAAGAAACGCAGGCACGTCAAAGAAGCACGGACTTTGCGCACGTCCCAGTGCTGGCCAGTACAGCATCTCCAGCTCACTCGACACATCAACCAGCTGCTCCGCACTGAGCATGTCGGCCAGAACCGGCAACAAGCGCTGCAGCAGCACGATGCGGTTGTGGCGGCGAAATGCCAAATTGCTCGGGTGATTCAACTCGGGAATCAGGCAGTGATTCATCGAATAATGCTCTGTGCACATAATAAAAATCAGCGATATTTACTGATACATAAATTCATCAGAAAATTTGATTAATTAATGCATGGTGTTATTATATACAAAAGACCAAAAAAATACTGTATTTTATTAATTTTGCAACATTGTCGAAAACTAAATGTCGCGAAGTTATAAATCCAAATGCGAGTCGCTGTGTAAATTACAAAAAAGCCAGTGCATCTGCACTGCAATCCAGTGTCTCAGCCACACCTCTACAAACGGCAAGGCACTCACTGAGTGCAACAACTTGCTGCGCCGGCACGTACTCGCCAAGCCCTTCAATCGCCTATCTGATTCTAGGTAGCGATAAATCGCAATTACCATTAAATAGAAAGACAACTCTCATGAGTAAACAACGTTCAACCGCTTTGGCAGAGGATAAATCGCGCCCTCAAAAAACAAAGCAGAAAACTCTAAGGAAAAACAAATCAATCAAAACATTTAACTGCAACACTGTTCAAGAATATATAGATGCCAGCCAATCCAGCTCCACAAAACGTGCTTATGCGTCTGATGTGCGGCATTTCTTGACACATGGCGGCAGCATTCCCTGTACACCCAAGCGATTAGCGAAATACTTGGCAGAGTTTGCGAATGCAGGCTTGGCGGTTGCTACGTTGACGCGCCGCGTCACAGCCATACATAAAGCGCACTTGCAGCAAAAGCATCCCTCCCCGGCCCGTAGCGAGATCGTCAAGCAAGTCATGCAAGGCATACGCCGCACGCTGAGCACCAAACAGCGGCAAGTGAAGCCACTGATCAAGGAAGACCTGCTAGCCGCACTAGCTTTCATGGAGCACCGCCAGATGCCGGTCAAAGCAGCACGTGATCAGGCCTTGCTGCTGGTGGGCTTTGCTTCTGCAATGCGGCGCTCTGAACTGGTGAAGATTCGTATGGAGCACCTGCATCCCTCAGCCAGCGGCATTGAGATTGAGCTACCGATCAGCAAAACAGATCAAGAGCGGCGCGGGCGCACAGTGTTCATTCCACGCGCGACTGGCACACACTGCCCTGTCACTGCCCTGCTTCATTGGCTGACTGTCGCTGGCATCCATGAAGGCTATGTTTTTAGAGCAGTAAACCGCCACGGCCAGATTGCCAGCCAAGGACTGTCAGCCCAGTCTGTAGCTCTCATCGCAAAAGCCGCCGTAGCACAAGCTGGCGTAGATGCCAAGCACATCAGCGGCCACAGCTTGAGAGCTGGCTACTGCACCAGTGCAGCCGAACAAGGATTGCAGCCGTGGCAGATACGCGAGCAGACGGGGCACAAGTCAGATGTGACGCTGGTCAAGTACATACGCAGAACCACACAGCGGGCTATACCAAGCCTGCTTTGATGCGCCGTCCATCTGGTGTGAAGAACCTGCTCGCACAAGGCAACGGCAGCTGTGCAGCGATTGCGGCAGTTCATGCTGGTTGCCCGAACTTCCAATTTCATCCAAATGGCAGTCATCCCGAGTACATCGTCAGCTAACCTTCACTGACTGGTTTCTGGTGAGTAGCGGACTGTGAGCGGAAGCAGCCCAAAGATAGGGCTCAAGGTCCGCTCTCACAGGATAGGAAGTGGCGTTATCGACCCATAGCAGTCATTAGCTAGTGATAGAGGGCAAAGTTTTAGTGCTCTATCCTTTCTTTACTGGGCGGCGGATCAACACAACAACCAGCGTCACGACCGTCAGCGGTACGACGAAGCTGAGCATGACGCCCGAGAATGCTGGCAGCGCATCGTGCTGCTGCGCGGCCATGATCAAGTAAGCCACGTATGCGACGTAGTAGCCCAGAAAGACCCCGCCTTCCCAGCGAGCGATCTCGCGACCAGTCATGAACACGGGGAGGCAGGCAAACGACACTGCCACCATGACCCAGATGTCAAAGGCCAGCAGCGATGGAGCCATGTCCAACCCCAGGTCACCCGACACTAGGCCCGAGACACCCAGGCAGCCCAGAATGTTGAAGGTATTGCTTCCCACCACATTGCCCACTGCGATGTCCCGTTCGCCCTTGATGACTGCGGCGATGCTGGTGGCAACCTCGGGCATGCTGGTACCAGCGGCAACGATGGTCAGCCCAATGATCAGGTCGCTCACACCCATGGCCTTTGCGAAACTCACCGATGCTTGCACTAGGTACTCGGAGCCGAACACTAACGCAGCTAGGCCAGCGGCAATCAGCAGCAACTGAACCAGCAACCGATCGTCCCAGGCGCCGGGGGCAGAGGGTTTGATCTCACCCGCGTATTCGTCCTTGGCGAGCTGGGTTTCGCGCCGTGACTGCACGATCAGGAACACTGTGTAAGACACCAGCAGCACGAAGAGAAAACCGCCATCGAAAAACGAAAGTTGACCGTCCAACCCCAAGGCGAGCAAGAGAAAACATGCACCGATCATGATCGGTACCTCCTGGCGTATCAGCTGAATGTTGACCACCAGCGGTGCAATCAACGCGCTGATGCCAAGGATGAACAGAACGTTGAATATGTTGCTGCCCACCACGTTGCCAATGGCAATGTCGGTTTTCCCATCGAGCACGGCCCCCACGCTGACTGCAACCTCGGGTGCGCTTGTGCCGAGCGCAACGATCGTCAGTCCCACGACCAGCGGACTGATGCCAAACGACAGGGCCAGCTTGGAAGAGCCTCGCACCAACAAGCTGGCACCCATGACCAGCAAGAAAAGCCCGCCGAGAAATAGAAGGATGTTCATGACTGAGCACTGTAGCTAAGAATCAAGTGGCACAGCTTACCAGGCGCGTACCTTTATCGAGCCTCCATGCATGCCATAGCTCGCCATAAGTCCTCCTTATAGAGCGTCGGCTTCTGGCCGAGAGCGCCATTTCGCTCAAGACCCCGAAAGCAGTCGCTGGTTGGTTTGCTCCTGCCAGTGGTTGACAGCTTTGGGGAGCCACGACGATCACGTGCTTCCGGCCAATAGCAGTCATCCCGAGTACATCGTCAGCTAATCCTCACTGTGAATCACACCGGCTTCCGTGGAGGCTCAACTCCTGAGAGGATTGAGTCATGAACACTAAAGCTGCTCGTTTTAGCCCCGAGGTACGTGAACGTGCCGTACGTTTGGTGCAGGAATGCCAAGCGGATTACGCATCACTGTGGGGTGCGTGTGAATCGATTGCCCCCAAGATAGGTTGCTCGGTCAGCACCCTGCATGGGTGGGTGCAGCGCAAAGAAATAGATGCAGGCCAACGGCCAGGGTTGACCACGGATGAACGTGAGCGGCTCAAACAACTTGAGCGAGAGAACAAGGAACTGCGCCGTGCCAATCACATCCTCAAGGCTGCGAGCGCTTTTTTTGCACAGGCGGAGCTGGACCGTCGCATCAAGAGTTGATTGACTTCGTAGACAAGTACCGTGATGCCTATGGGGTCGAGCCAATTTGTAGGCTGCTGCAAATTGCCCCATCGGGCTACAGGCGCAAGGTTCAACAAAGAAACTGCCCGTGGCTGCGCAGCAAGCGCCGCCAATCAGATGAAGAACGTTGCAGTCATATTCAACGGGTGTGGCACGCCAATTGGCAGGTTTATGGCGTCGTCAAAGTCTGGAAGCAGATGCACCGAGAGGGCTTGCCGATTGCCCGCTGCACAGTGCAACGCTTGATGCGCCAGCTGGGCCTGGAGGGCGTGTCCGAATTTTTGTGTAAACGGTTCGGACTTCAATTGACGGAGATGCGGTCTCCGAACTGAATGGTAAAGCGGGTCAGCGCAGCCTTCCAATCCCGGATGGGCATGGTCCACTTCTGAC
>NZ_VOQT01000036.1:0-17576 GCF_008121555.1 Comamonas sp. Z1 | reverse complement strand
AGTCAGAAGTGGACCATGCCCATCCGGGATTGGAAGGCTGCGCTGACCCGCTTTACCATTCAGTTCGGAGACCGCATCTCCGTCAATTGAAGTCCGAACCGTTTACACAAAAATTCGGACACGCCCAGGACGGTTTTACGCCCCAACAGGCGAATGATATTCATGCATTCGTGAAGGCTCTAACGCCGGAGATCCGGAGCGTTGTCGTGCATTGTGAAGGTGGCTATTCGCGATCATGTGGCGTTGTCCTAGCGTTGCACAACATCTACGGCTTTGCTGTGAACGCGAGCAGTCTCAGTCAAGCCAATCGGTCTGTTGTGACGACCATCGAGGTTACTAAACGTTGATTGATCCTGCGGATACATGAAGTTGAGAGCGACGATCTCATCTCAAGCAAATCCGCCCGTGGCTTGAGCTGCGAGGCGCAAGATGAAGAAAGGCCTCTTTTCTCAGATTTTTGTAGTGGTTCGATACTCGAGTGCTGTGTTCAGACTTGGGCTTGGCCGCTGGAGTGGTGCTTGATTAGAGTCGTTGGAGACCAATGATAGAAGGCTGTTCATGGTCGGAAACAGCCAGCGACAGAGGGCACCTCACGACCCAGAGCCGACGTTGGCATGGCTTGTTTGGCTGTCTGCTGTGAAGAACGTTTCAGAGGCCTATCGCCATGACCCAGCCCGACAGCCCGGCCAGCAGAACCACTAATGCTGGCGGAACGCGCCCCACAGTCAGCAGCCCGAATGACAGCAATGCCAGCCCAAAATCCGACTTGCTATGGATCGCGCTCGTCCACACCGGGTCATACAGGGCGGATACCAGAATGCCTACCACCCCGGCGTTGATGCCGGCCATGGCTGTTTGAATGCCAGCGCGATGACGCAGCCCTTCCCAGAATGGCAACGCACCTATGAGCATGAAAAAGGCGGGGAGAAAGATAGTGGCCAGCAGCGCTAGACCACCAATCCAGCCATGCAGCGGGCCGTAGGCGACTGCGCCAAGGTAGGCTGAGAACGTGAACAATGGTCCTGGCACGGCCTGCGCTGCACCGTAGCCAGCCAAGAAGTCGGCATTGCTCACAATGCCGCTAGGCACCACCGCAGCTTGCAGCAGTGGCAAGACAACGTGTCCACCGCCGAAGACCAGTGCGCCGGAACGATATACCCCTTCCAGCAGAGCTATCGTGGACGAGCCCGTGACTGCTGCCCACAATGGCAATCCGACGAGCGGTGCAGCAAACAACAGCAGTGCAACAATGCCCAGCTTGCGCGAAACCGGGTAGCTATGTGCCTGGCCACCGCCAGGTTGAGCTATCTTTAATTGCCACCATCCCAGCAACCCCGCCACCGCGATGGCGGCAACCTGTCCCAGCGCCGAGGGCAAGATCATGGTCAGCAGTGCTGCCAGAATTGCGAGTGCAGCACGGGGTCGATCTGGACACAGTGACTTAGCCATACCCCATACAGCCTGCGCCACGATGGCCACGGCGACAACCTTGAGTCCATGTACCCAGCCAGACTGCGCCAGACCCTGGTATTCAGCGATGCCGAAGGCAAACAGGATCAATGCAATAGCAGACGGCAAAGTAAAGCCCGCCCAGGCTGCCAGCAATCCAGACCAGCCTGCGCGGCCTAGCCCCAGCGCCATTCCGACTTGGCTGCTGGCCGGTCCGGGTAGGAACTGGCACAGGGCTACCAGATCGGAATAGCTGCGGTCATCCAGCCAGCGGCGGCGCTCGACAAACTCCGATCGGAAATAGCCTAGGTGAGCGATGGGTCCACCAAAGGAGGTCAGGCCTAGTTTGAGAAAGGCGCCAAAGACTTCGGCAGTCGTTCCCCGCGCGGGAGTGGTTTCGTGCGACAAGGTGTTGGTGGAATCGGTCATTTGTGCATTGCCTCCCCGGTGAACTCCCGGATGCGCTCCTTGGCCAGCGCCAAGCCTTCTTTGCCCTTGCTCGTGATCGTGTAGAGCTTGCGCACCGTGCGCCCTTCGCGCTCCTGCCGCGAGACAAGGTAGCCGTCCCGCTCCATCTTGTGCAGCATCGGGTAGAGCGTTCCAGGAGACAGGCGGTAGCCGTGATGAGCTAACTCGTCGATCATCCATTGCCCATAAATTTCCTGTTCGGCAGCATGGTGCAGCACATGCAGGCGAATAAACCCGGACAGAAGGTCGTGGTGCTCTAGTGTGTTTGGTGTTGGTTTTTTTGTCATATCGAATGTCGATATCGAGATTCGATGATAACTCTTGCATGAGCACTTAGTGTGTTTGGCCGATGCCCCTTCTTCCGATAGATCACGCGGGCTTTAAGGTCTGGCTTCTTAAGGCTGGCAGTTGGAGCTGTATCAGTTGGATGTAACTAGGACGGTACGGTAGGGTCTTCTGCCCAGGGGCCCTACTTTGAAAGACTGCTAATGGCCGATCTGCGACTGTCGCTGAACGACCCGTTGCGGTCGCTAGCAAGATCACTAGCCCACGTCTGCTCTCGGCGTAAGCGGTCGCTGTACACTGGGCAAACTGGACGAAATTTGGCCACGAGATAGCATGCTGATTGGTGGTTGTTGTCGAGGGCCTGCGCTCGACTGAGAGCAGCCATTGAGGTTTAACAGCTTTTTGCTGCCTCAGTCGAGATGGCCTTCGTGTCTGCGGAGGCCTGAGTCAAAGATCCCGCCGTATGAGTGCACCCTTGAATAGCACTGGGCCAGTCGGCCCCATCGAGCTGGGGACGCCGCCTTTCGGCTCCAGGCTGATGGCCAGGGCCGGGACTGCTTTCACATCAGTCTCTTGTGCCGTGAGCTGGTCAAGTTTTCCGTCACCCATGACCCCCAAGGATCGTGGAGCGCCCTGTTGAGGCAAGGCCCACAATTGCAGAGACTTGTTGTCGGCCTCCTTGAAGCCGCTCACGCGCTGCAACACCAGTTGCTGGTGCCGGGGATCGAAGGTCACCAGCATGGACGCATCGGCCTTGCCATCGGCCAGCACCGCCACATATTGAATTTGGGGGGCCGCCTGCAATTCAGCCTGCGCCATCTGGAGTTGAGTCTGTAACGCAGACAGTTTCTGCTGCGAGGTATCCCTAAGCCCTTGATGCGACCAAAGCCCTACCGAGATAGCCGCCACCGTGGCCAAACCGCCTGCCATTGCCAGTCCACGCCACCATGCGACTGTCGGCCATGCCGACTTCGATGCAGTTTCACGCTGCCTAGCCAACTTGGCTTTGGCTGTTTCGGCCTGCAGCAGGTTGGCAATGCGTGTCCAGACCACCGCATCGGGCTGCACTGGAGTCTGGACTTCGGAGAAGGCCGACCAGCGACCTTGCCACAGCAAGGCTGCCGCACGCACCTGAGGATATTCGCGTGCCAGTTGCTCAAAGCGACGGCGCGCCCCTCCATGCAAAGTTCCCAGTGAATAGGAGGCAGCCAGGCGGTCAAGTAATTCAGGGTTTTGGCTCAGATTCATGATGTGGACTCCTGGCACTCAGACGTGGCGCGCCATGCATTTGCGCAACTGCTCCAGGCTGCGGCGCATCCAAGTCTTGACCGTGCCCAACGGCAGCTTCAGGCTGCTGGCCAGTTCGCTATGACTTAGATCGTTCAGATAGGCCAGACTCACCACCTGGCGCTGTGGCTGCTCCAGCTTTTCCAGACACTGGTGCAAGACCACAGCCTGTTCACTGGCCTCCACCAATTGCATGGGCCCTTGTGCGTCCTCGCCCTGCGGCAACTGCTCAAAGTCCTCAATCGGTAAATTGAGATGCAGGCGCTCGGCTCTGCGTCGACGCAAAAAATCCAGGGCCCGGCTGCGCACCAGCATGCCCATCCAGGCCAGGGGCGGGCTGAGCGAGTCCCGGTAAGTCCCCGCACTGCGCCAGATTCCCAGAAAGCTCTCCTGCAGCACATCCTCGGCCCATTCCTTGTTTCCGAGTATGCGCAAAGCCAGTCCATACAGCCGCGTGGAGGTCTGGTCGTACAGCAGCTTGAGAGCAGCCTCGTCCCGGGTTGCTACGCGGTCGATCAGGTCCATCAGTTGGTTGTCCGGTGTTTTGGCGCTCATGCAGCCATTTTGATCAGTAGGACCTGCTTCATGCTGTGCTGTTGGATAACTGCCAAGGCATGTTGCAGTTCCTGGTAATCACCTATACGCAGCATCTCGCGTGGTGGATGTGGAAAACGCACGAAAAATCTGAAAAAAGTTTTCAGAAACTTGAATCCATCGTGCAAAAGGCTGCGTATTCCAAGCGTCGGACATCAAAACCGATAGACACATCCCCACAGTCAACCAGGAGTCATCATGAGCATCCATCTGTTTGAAGGCCATTCCTCGCCCATGGCCTCGCGTCGCGGATTTCTCGGCACTACCGGCACTTTGTCAGCCGTGGCGGTTGCCATGCTGGCAGGCAACGAGGCCCTGGCCCAAGGCATGGGCAATGATCCAGCCAAGGATGTCTCCATCCTCAATGTGGCACTGGGACTGGAGCACGAGGCTATCAATGCCTACCAACTAGGCGCCGGCAGTGGCCTGCTGCAAAAGCCCGTTCTGGATGTGGCCCTGCTGTTCCAGAGCCACCACAAGGCCCACCGTGACGCCTTGATTGCCACCATCCAGAAGATGGGCGGAAAGCCGGTGGCTGAAGCCTCGATGCAGGCCTATGCAGAATCTCTTAAGGCCGCAACGCTCAAGAGTCAGGCCGATGTTCTCAATCTGGCTGCCAGACTGGAACTTGGCGCGACCAATGCCTACCTGAGCGTCATTCCTGCTTTCGAAAACCGTGACCTGGCCAAGGTCGCAGGACGCCTGGCTGCCGATGAAACCATGCACTACACGGCCCTGATCTCGGCTCTCGGCCGCCCCTTGCCAAGCAATGCCTTGTCGTTTGGTGGCTGACCTGGCGAAGCCCCGGGTACCGGGCAGTCACGCCCGGTGCATTTTTCATCTTATTTGAGGGAGTCATCATGACGCATCGACACACACTTTCGCTGACCGCTCTGTGCCTATCCGCGCTTGGCCTGAGCGCTTGCTCATCCATGGGCTCTCACTCCATGTATTCACAACCCGAACTTCCGGCTACCGTGCAAGTGCCCGCAGGACACAAAGTGGCCATGGAGACCGTGGGCATTGGCCAGATCACCTATGAGTGTCGGGCCAAGAAGGACATGACAGCCGAGCACGAATGGGTGTTTGTAGGCCCCGATGCCAAGCTGCAAACGCGAAGCGGTACGGTCATCGGCAAATACTGGGGGCCGCCAGCGACTTGGGAGAATAACGACGGCTCCAAGGTCACTGCCACGCAGCTTGCCGTGGCTCCTGCCGGAGCGGGCAATATCCCTCTGCAACTGGTCAAGGCCAACCCTGCTAGCGGCGTGGGAGCCATGCAGGGGGTGACCTATATCCAGCGTGTGGCAACCAAGGGTGGCGTTGCGCCGAGCATGGCCTGCGGAGCTGCGAATCTGGGCAGCAAGCAGATCGTGCAGTATCAGGCCGACTATATTTTTTGGAAAGCGGTCTGACGTTAAGACTAGGAGCGCACCTTACCTGTCAGCGATTGGAAGGTGCGCTTTTTTGGTTCATCGCGCATTACCGGGGAAGGCTGCGCGAATCTTCAGAAAGATATAGTCCTGATCGCGGTAGCCATAGGCCCGGCGCTTGATGAGCTTGATGGTGTTGTTGATGCCCTCGACAACACTTGTGTTCAACGGATGCCGGCATCGGGCGATGATCCCGTGCAGGTAGCTTTGCAAGCGCTGAGCGAAGGCGCTCAGTGCTGTAATACCGCTTTGGCGCGCTTGCTCACACCAGTGCTGCCAGGCGCGATGCGCCCAAGCCGGACGACGGTAAAACCACAGCTGTTTTAGCTCATCGCGCAAGACGTATATCGCCATTAATGGCTCATTGGCCGCCAGCAGCTCCTTGAGCTGCAATGCTTGTTGAGCCTGCAGCTTGTTGCGATTGCGCAGTAGCAACCAGCGGCTGGGCTTGAGCACCTTGCGCGCCGAGGGCTGTTGGCGCAGCAAGTTGGCCTGATCGACACGCACTCGGTCGATAACCTCCCGGCCATACTTGGCCACGACATGGAACAGGTCATAGACGATCTCGGCGTTGGGGCAGTTGGCCTGGATCTCCAGCTCGTAGGCAGTAGTCATGTCGATAGCAACCGCGCGAATGCGCTGGGCAACGCCAACGGGCTGCATGTCATCAGCTCTGACCCCTATCGCTTTCAGTAGTGGCTTCTGGCCAGGAGCTCGCTTCAAAAACTATAGCAAAGCTGCGACTTCAATGTCTTTTTTTGCAATAACGCACATATCGAGCACCTGCAGATCTAGCACATCAATGCCCCAATAGTGCATGCCTGGCATCTTTAGTTTATAGTTTGAACTGATGAGTTCATGATTTGATCTTATTAGTTTGAAAAATGATGATGCAAAGCAAAAAGAACATTCATGTTCAGTTGAGCGTTGGTGACGCGGTGTACTTCCTTGCAGGAGCGCACAAGCCGTAAGCAACCAGCGAGTTCGAGCAGCACCTGCCTCCAAGATGGCAGCGCGCCGTAGAGACGTTTTTTCCGGTGTCTTCTCGCGTCGCACCTTCAGGCTGTGATTCAAGTCTTGCGGGAGCTGCGGTTGAGCCGGCAAGTTGCACTGCGCTTGAAAAATAAGACCACTGACGGTTCGGCTAATTTTTTGGCTCGCTGAACATAGTGATTTTGGAGTTCGTTCTGAGTCCGAACATGCGAAACATGTTGGCTCAAGCAGCGAAATCTCGCCGATCGTTGTCTCTGTCTTGCGCATTAACCAAAGGAACTTCATGCATATCTCTAGAAGCTCATTTATGCGCGCGACAGCGCTTGCGACGGTACTTGTGGGGGCCAACGTTGTTCTATCGGGTTGTGCTGTTGACATACCTACTGGGGTGAAGCCGGTCACCGGTTTTGATGCCAAGCGCTACATGGGGACTTGGTACGAGTTGGCACGCATCGATCACAGCTTCGAAAAAGACTTGACCCAGGTCTCAGCTAGCTACAGCCTCAACGATGACGGAAGCGTTGCAGTGCTGAACCGAGGATTCGACTCAGTCAAGCAGAAATGGCGCGAAGCCGAGGGCAAGGCTCGATTCCTTGGGTCGCCAGATGTTGGGGCTCTGAAGGTATCTTTCTTCGGCCCTTTCTATGGCGGCTACAACGTGGTGAGCCTTGATGAGGACTATCAAACCTCTTTGGTGATTGGCAGCAGCATGGATTACTTCTGGCTTTTGTCACGCAATAAGACCATTCCCGAGCAACAGTTCAATCTGTTGCTACAGAAGGCCAAAACCCTGGGCGTAGACCTGAGCCGTGTCACTAAGGTCTCTCAATCGAACCAGCCTTGAGTTCAGAAAAGTCATACTCCCGCGACTTTGCGTCCACGCGGATGCATCTAGTACTTACAGACTTTGAATTCCCATGAGCACCCCCAACCCTACAGAGAGCAGCAGCAACAAAGCCATCGCAATCATTGGCGCAGGCATGTCTGGACTAGCCTGCGCCCAGGCGTTGGTAGAAGCGGGCCACTGCGTCCATGTATTTGACAAGAGTCGCGGCCCCTCCGGCCGAATGAGCACGCGCCGTAGCAGCGATGGAGACATTGATTGGCAGTGTGACCACGGTGCCCAGTATTTCACGGCACATCATGCAGAGTTTAGAAAACAGGTCTCCGAGTGGCAGCAGGCAGGTGCTGCGCAGGTTTGGCAGGGCCTCATCGGCAAACATGATGGTTATGACTTCGCACCGCAAGACAGCTTTTTGGAGCGCTTTGTCGGTACCCCACGCATGACCTCTCCGGCTGCACATATGGTGCGCGACATGCATGCCACATCGCAATCTGTGCGCTTTCAGTGGCAAGCCACCGTCGCGCCTTTGCAACCGCGTTCGGCGTTTGGCTGGATTCTGCAAAGCCAGGAGCATGGCACCGAGCCACATCGCTACGAAGCGGTTGTGCTTGCCGTTCCAGCACCGCAGGCCGCGTCGCTGCTGGCAGGTGTTGCTCCTGATGCCACTGCCCTTGCAAGTAATGCCAGGATGCTGCCCTGCTGGGCACTCATGGTGCGCTGCCATCAACCGTTGTCACTGCCAGTAGACGGCTGCTTTGTCGAGCACAGTCCATTGCGTTGGATCGCACGCGACAGCAGCAAACCTAGCCGAGGCGGCACCGAAACCTGGCTGCTGCATGCCGCACACAGTTGGAGCGAGGCACATTTGGAAGACGATGCCGCAACTGTCACGGCCGCACTGCTGCATGCATTTGCGCAACTGGGAGGCCCCGATCCCGCCAATGTTCAGGCCACCGCTCATCGTTGGCGCTATGCCGACACCGCCAACCCATTGAACGCTGGCGCATGGTGGGACGCTGCAGCAGGTTTGGGAATGTGCGGAGACTGGATGCACAGCGGCAGCGTGGAAGGTGCCTGGCTGAGCGGACGGAGCCTGGCCCGGCATGTCCACACGGCGCTGCACTCGCACGCGGGCTGAGATCGAAGGAGGCATGCCGTGCACCGCAAACCGCATCTGCCTGAAAAGTCATGCCTTTGCTGCGGGCGCCCATTTGCCTGGCGCAAAAAGTGGGCTCAGGTGTGGGACGAGGTCAAATACTGCTCCGAACGCTGCCGTCGGCAGCGCAAGCAGTCACCTCCACCTGGGGAACAGACATGAGCACGGTGCTGCTCTGGTTACGCAACGACCTGCGCCTGCACGACCAACCCGTGCTTCACGCCGCGTGCAGGATGGGGGCGCAGTACATATTGCCGGTGCTGTGCCTGCCGGACATTCAAGCCAGAACCCATTGGGGCTTTGCCCGTGTCGGCCAGCACCGTCGCACCTGGCTAGCCAAGACGATACAGAACCTGGCCGAGAATTTTCACGAACTGCGCTCTCAGCTATTGATTTTGAATGCGCCAGCCGCCAAGGCCCTGCCTGCGCTGGCACAGGCCTTAGGGGCCGACATCATTGTCTGTGAAGACATCGCCGCGCCCGATGAGCAGGCCGAGGTTGAAGCTCTGCGTGCTTCAGGCTTGCAGGTTCACACGGTGTGGCACAGCAGCCTGCTGCATCAGGACCAATTGCCTTGGCCTGTGCGCCAACTGCCAGACGTATTCACACCGTTTCGCCAGGCTGTTGAGCACGCCAAGCTACAACCTTACCCGCCTCTGCCAGTACCGGAGGCTCTGCCCAGAGTTCCGCCACATATACCCAATGAGTATCTTCGAGAGCAGATACCAGCTCTGAGCGCGTTGGCCGGCCCCTCTCCTTCGCTCGATACCCGAAGCGCCATCGCCTTACTGCAAGGCGGCGAGTCTGCGGCCCTTGCACACCTGCGGCAGTACCTCGCACGTGGTCTTCCCCACAGTTACAAGCGTACGCGTAACGGTCTGGTGGGATTGGACTACTCAAGCAAATGGTCGCTCTGGCTAGCTACAGGCGCGTTGTCGCCACGGCAAGCCTACGCTGAACTTCGACAATTTGAAGCTACGCGCGGCGCGACCGAAAGCAGCTACTGGCTCTGGTTCGAGCTGCTTTGGCGGGACTATTTTCGTTTTCTGCATATGCAGCATGGTCGGGCGCTCTACCGTGCACGGGGCCTGGGTCCGGAGCTTGCCACGCCACATGATGATCAGAACTTTGCAGCCTGGTGCTCAGGGCAAACCGGCCAGACGCTAGTGGATGCAGCCATGCGCGAGTTGGCTGCCACGGGCTACCTCAGCAACCGTTTGCGCCAAGTGGCGGCCAGCTATCTGATCCATGACCTGGGCTGTGACTGGCGTGCCGGCGCTGCCTGGTTTGAGTCACAGTTGCTGGACTATGACGTCTATAGCAACCAGGGCAACTGGCTTTACATTGCCGGTCGGGGTACAGATCCGCAAGGAGGGCGTCGCTTTGATCCTGTCAAACAAGCGGCCACCTACGACGCTGATGGAGCCTACCAGCGTCTCTGGGGTAAAGCATGAGCGATAGTACGGCCGCCACCCACAGCGCACATACCCTGCGTCTGGTACTGGGTGATCAGCTCAATCCGGAACACAGTTGGTTTCGGAAGGTTGATCTGCAGGTCGTGTATGTACTGATGGAGGTGCGGCAGGAAACCGACTATGTGCTGCACCATGCACAGAAAATTCTGGCCATTTTTGCTGCCATGCGCGACTTTGCGCGCCAGCTGCGTTCCGACGGTCACCGGGTTCGTTATGTGTCGATCGACGATGCCAGTAACCGCCAGTCCATACCCGGCAACCTGGCTGCGCTTGCTGTGCACTACGGCGCCCACACGGTGCAATGGCAGCAGCCCGACGAGTGGCGGCTGGACGCTCAACTACAGGCTTGGGCTAGCAGCCAGCAGTTGACCTGCACTGCAGTAGACAGCGAACACTTCCTAACGGCACGCGATGACCTGGCTACCCAGATGCGTGGGCGCCGCCAATGGTTGATGGAGCATTTCTACCGCACCATGCGCCGCCGTTACCGACTCCTGCTGGACGAACATGAACGGCCCTTTGGCGGACAGTGGAACTTTGACAGCGACAACCGCAAACCCTGGCCAGGAACCCCTGCTGAGCCTGAGGACTGGCGTCCCCTCCACGACCACAGCACTCTCTGGGAAATCGTGCAGCGCAGCAATGTTCAAAGCTTCGGTGACGCGCAGGCGGATGCACTGCGTTGGCCATTGAACCGGCGAGAGGCAATGCGCTGTTTAGAGGCATTTGTCACCCATGCACTGCCGCACTTTGGCGACTATGAAGACGCCATGTCAAGCCAAGCGCCGCGCTTATTCCACTCTTTGCTTTCGTTCGCGTTGAACGTGAAGATGCTGCACCCTCTGGAGGTGCTGCAATGTGCCGAAGCCGCCTGGCGCTCAGGCCACGCGCCGCTCGCTGCTGTGGAAGGCTTTGTGCGCCAGATCCTCGGCTGGCGTGAGTACATCCGCGGCATCTATTGGGCACATATGCCGGGCTACGAAAGTCGCAATGCGCTGGAGCACCACTTGCCGCTTCCGCACTGGTTCTGGACCGGGGAAACCCATATGCGCTGTTTGCAGCAGTCCATCAAGCAGTCGCTGCAAACCGCACATGCCCACCATATCCAACGGCTGATGGTGATCGGTAACTTTGCCTTGCTGGCGGGGCTGAATCCCATGGAGCTGCACCGCTGGTATCTGGGCATCTACATTGACGCTTTTGAGTGGGTAGAGCTGCCCAACACGCTGGGTATGAGCCAGCGCGCCGATGGCGGCCTGATTGCCACCAAACCCTATGTCAGCAGCGCGGCCTATCTGCAGCGCATGGGCGACTATTGCCAGGGTTGCGCCTACAACCCCAAGCAGAAGACCGGCCCGAGCGCCTGCCCTTTCAACGCTCTTTACTGGGACTTTTTTGCGCGTCACGTCGATGTTCTTGGCAGCAACCACCGGTTGGCACTGGTGTACCGACAGTGGCAGAAATTCCCGCCTGAGCAGCAATTAGCGTTGCGCGCACATGCTCAGCAACTGCGCGAACAGCTCGACCACCTGTAGCAACGACATCACCGAGGCCTACCATGCAATCTCTGCCGACTGGTTACCGTGCTCTCATTCTTGGGGCATCCGGCGCTATAGGCGCAGCCATTGCCGCGCAGTTGGAGGCAGATCCACGCTGCGCCGCAGTCGCCGCTCTGAGCCGAAGCAGCAGTCCCCCCGTCGACTTCGGAGCCTTGGACTCCATCGCAGTTGCCGCCGACTCGCTGCGTCAGCAAGGTCGCTGGAACCTGATTGTGGTTGCCACGGGAATGCTCAGCGGCCCAACCGGCGCTCCCGAAAAGCGACTGGCTGACCTGAACGCCGCACACATGGCAGCCAGTTTTACCATCAACACCATCGGCCCTGCCTTGGCCTTGGCACACTTCTCACAGTTACTTCCAAAGAACGAGCCAAGCGTGCTTGCGGTTCTGTCGGCCAAGGTAGGCAGTATCGGCGACAACCGTCTGGGTGGCTGGTATAGCTACCGAGCCTCGAAGGCTGCACTGAACATGCTGCTCAAGACGGCTTCTATTGAAATGGCTCGCACGCATCCAAAAGCGGTCCTGGCAGCCCTGCATCCCGGCACAGTTGACTCTGCTTTGTCGGCTCCGTTTCGCGGTGCTCAGATCGGCCGTCGTCCCACCGATGCTGCGCGGGATTTGTTGGCAGTATTAGACGGCCTGCAGCCACAGGACAGCGGCGGCTTCTGGGCATACGATGGACAACGCCTGCCCTGGTGAGTCTTTTGGTCATTTCCTAAAAAGGAGAACCCCATGCGCATCCTGTTGGCCGGAGGCACCGGACTCATTGGACAGGCTCTCTGTCGGCTCTGGCGGAGCCAAGGTCACGATCTCTGGGTGTGGAGCCGAACTCCTCAGCAGGTGGAAAGATTGTGCCTGGGCTCCAAGGGTATAGCGCATCTTGATTCACTCGATGGTAGTGCTTCATTCGATGCTGTCGTCAACTTAGCAGGAGCACCCATCGCAACTCACCGTTGGTCTGCAGAGCGCTGCGAGCTTTTGTGGAACAGCCGAATTGACCTGACGCGCACCTTGGTGGATTGGATGGGAAGGCAAGATTCGATACCGCAAGTCTTGATCTCGGGCTCTGCTGTCGGCTGGTACGGTGACGGCGGAGAACAGTGGTTGTCAGAAGACAGTTCCGCGGGCAACATCGATTTCGGAAGCCGTCTATGCGTAGCCTGGGAGCAGGAGGCTATACGCGCGCGCCAGCTTGGTGTGCGGGTTGTAGTACTACGCACTGCCCCCGTGTTAACGTCAACCGGTGGAATGCTGGCACGGCTGCTGCCAACATTCCAACGAGGGCTTGGAGGCAGATTGGGCAGCGGGAAACAGTGGATGCCATGGATACATATCGAGGACCAAGTCGCTCTCATCGACTACCTTTTGAACAATGAGAGCTGCAGCGGGCCGTACAACGCCTGCGCACCTGAGGTAGTTCGCAATGCTGACTTCACGCAGATGCTCGCCCGAGAGTTAGGCAAACCGGCCGTATTTCACATTCCGGCCTGGGCGTTGAGACTGGCACTAGGGGAAATGTCCGTTCTGTTGCTAGGAGGTCAGCGCTTGGTTCCGCAGCGCGCACAGGAAGCAAGGTTTTCTTGGCGGTACCCTGAGCTTTCTGGCGCCTTGAGCCAACTGCTTCGCGAGCATTGAACTGGCTGCCCCTCGACCTCTCATCAGATCACCTATCAAGAGTGGGCCATACCGCACAGCGAAGGGCTGAGCCTGGAGAAATCGAGATGCCGTCGTAAACGCAAATCATGGCTCTACGTCGATACCATACTTGCTCTAACAACTATAGCTTCTGGTATTAGCACCATTCGACATATACAGACTACAGCAGCTCTCCTGGCTGCGTCTCTTGAGCTGAGCGAGTAGGCAGCGTAATGCGAAAAACTGCACCGCCGTCTGGCCTGTTGGCTGCTGTAATGGTGCCATCCATCGCGTCGATAATCTTTCGGCAGATTGCCAGTCCCAAGCCCGTTCCACCCGAACCGTCTTTCGTTTTGCTGGACTGAACGAATGGCTGAAAAATCTTGTCTAACTCTTGCGTTGGCACGCCTGGTCCTTGGTCTAGAAAGTCAACACAGATGTTTCCTTGACCATCGAAGTGCCCTTCAACATCGATACGCCCATGGGGCGGAGAGAATTTGATGGCATTAGCCAGCATATTGCGAATGACTTGCTGAAACCGGACTGGGTCTGCTTTGGCAATTAACGGAGCATCCTCCAGCCTAAGCCGCAGATCAATTTGCTTCTGATGGAGCAGTGGCTCAAGTTCGCGTGCAACTGGCCTAATCAGCCCTCTGAGATCAACTTTTTCCGTATGGATTGACCCCACTGGACTTTCAAGTTTTGCTACATCCAAAAGGTCGTTGACCAACGCTAACATTCGCTGTCCCGCTGCATGAATGTCATAAAACATCTCACCTAACTTAGGGGTTGCACGTGACCTAAGCTGTCCCAGCTCGGAGAAGCCAATAATCGATTGAAGCGGAGTACGCAGTTCATGGCTCATGTTCGCAACGAACTCAGACTTCACTCTAAAAGCCTCCTCCGCAGCATCTCGGGCCTCCCGCGTCGCTAGCTCGGCAATCCTGAATTCCGTGACATCCACGAAGATGCTCAGCACACCTGTCGGGCGCCCCCGCACGTCTTTAATCGCTGTCTTTGTAATTTGCATGTCCCGATAGGTGCCATCGGCATGAATGACTTTGGTGTCAAGCACTGTGCGCTGGCCCGACGCGAGAACAATATCATTGGTTCGAAGTTGCTTCGTTGCATCTTCGCTGGCACAGATATCCTGCAAATTACTGCCCATCACTTGCAGCGAGTTCGAGCCAGAAAACTCCTCCCATGCTTTGTTGGCAATCGTTATGCGATGAGCCTCATCGGTGACCAGCAGTGGCAGAGGGGTGGACTCAAAAAGCAAATGCTGAAAAGTAAGCTGTGTTTGCAATTCTTGCTGTGCCTTCCAGCGCGCCGTCACATCCACTGCACTGCCTGCGAAGCCAATGATTTCGCCGTGTTTCGTAAGAGGAACTACGGCGATGTCGCAGAGAATTTCCCTCTCGTTTGGCAATGCGAATTGTGCTTGGCATGTGCGCAAACTCTGTCGGCTCTTTGCGTCGAGCAGAACCTTAACCTGAGGTCTAAATTGAGGCTCAACAATTTTCTCTAGCCTCAGTCCAAGAGCTTGCTTGCTGGACTGGCCGGTAAGCATCTCCCAACGTGCATTCACAAAAGTCAGTCGCCCATCCTTGTCTGTGCGAAAAATCAGCTCTTGAACGCTGCGCATAAGCACGGCCAGCTCTTGCTCACTGCGAGCAAGTTTTGCTTGAGCTCGGTCCATCTCTCTGTGAGCTGCACTTTGAAGCTTGCGAGTCTTGCGCACTGAATAGCCCAACCCGATAACAAGAAAAAGCAATGCGAGCCCGGCAACAAAAAAGATGAACGCGTCATCTTTCCAACGCTGAACAACTGCGGAATACGGCTCCTCTACCAACAGCACAAGCGGCCAATGACGCACCGTTCGGAAGGAAACTATTTCCTGCTCACCAAGCATGCCTTTGCCGATGTATGAGCCCCGCTCACCGTTGAGCAACATCTGCTTGAAGATAGGAGTCTGCAAGGCTTCTGACTGCTGGACTGCCGCCCCCTTATTTGTGCTGGCCAGCGGTTCGCCTTCGTAAGTCAACAACAAAGCTTCATAGCTCAGGGACTCAAGCGTTGCCTGGTAGAAATTGGCCACTGCATCTGGATTTATGAGGGCAACAAGATAGGCCGTGCTACCGTCTTCCTGAAGGAAGCTCAGTACGTGCGGTAGAAAGCTGACGCCCCGAGGCGACTGGTCCTTGCTGGTACTGAGCGCCGACAAGTTTCTTCCTTGAATCAGCTTTCCCAGCGTAGCCGCTCCAGGTTTGGGCTCGCGAATTTTCTCAGTGAACAGCGACTCAATGGGAACTGTCGCGCCTCTGTCACCCGGCTGCGTACTCGCGAGGACATTGCCTCGCCGATCCAGCAAAGCCATCGCGCGAATAAACGGAATTTGTGAGACCACTTGAGCTAAAGAAGCCTGCCTTTCCTGGGCCGAGGCATCGTGGTCAACAATTGCAGGACTTAGAGCAAGGCTCGACAATGCCAATTCGCTTGTCTCGAATGTCCGTGCCGTTTGCTCCTCAAGAACTCGAGCCAGCAGCATTGCCTGTGACTTACTCTGTTCAGCTTGTGCGTGCAACTGCCCCCAGATGTAAATTGCAAGAGCTCCTAGCACACACAATGCAAATACAAAAATCAAGCCTTTGATATGAGCACTGTGACGGACGCCTAAAAACTGACGGGTTGCAGCTCGGTGTGGCATCGTTCTCGTACTTTATCGGGTGGCTTCGGGTACCACTATGGCGCTTAAACCATTGTTTTTCGCAGCCCGCGCTAGACGTCCGTCGCGCTTGATATCTGACACAAACTGATTAAGGCGTGCTAACCATTGATGGTCCTTGGGACTGACGGCATAGCCATAGGGAAGGATATGGAAAGGCGTAGTTGGAGGAATCAATTGGGCCCAGTCGGCACTATCCAATAATCGGCGGCTGTAAGGATAGTCAGTCATAAAGACATCCACACGGCCAGCCATTAGCTCCTTTTCTCGGGTCTGAGGGGGCTCGATAGACACCACTTGGGCATGCTTGAGCGATTGCTTCATCACCGGCTCCATAAAGGTGCCACGCTGAACGGCTACCTGCACACCTGGCTTGTCAATGTCTGTCCAAGTTTGGACGACCGGGTTGCTCTTGGTGCTGATGCCATAGATGTCGGAACTCAAATAGGGTGCAGTAAAGCTTAATTGCTGTTGTCGTTGCGGCAGTATTCCAACTGCAAACATTGCGACATCGCATCGCGCCCCTAACAAATCTGGAATTAGTTTTGGAAAAGATGAGTCAATGTATTCGAGGCGCACTCCTAGGTCTTTCGCAAGCTCGGCGGATAGTTCAATGTCAACGCCTTGAAGCCGACCAGAACGATTATCGCGAAAGGTAACTCCGTAGTATTCAGGCCATATGCAAACTTTAAGTGTTCCAGTTGACTTTACATGATCTAAAACAGCTCCAGAAAAAACTTCGAATGAGCTAGCCAGAATACATGAAGCTATCCCAAGCTTGGCAGCAAATCTTCTATAATTTATTTGAAACATCTTTTTTAAACCCATTACTTTTTTCCAGCAAAGCACTATTTCATTCAAGGTGTGTCAATGAGATCTTCAAAAGTTGGAGAATGACGCGTTAATGCGCATCTCAACTCATCCAGCTCATCTATGTTCTTCATGAAGATGTCGACGATCGCTGGATCAAGAGCTTTGCCATGTTCCGCTTGGATCATATCGAGCGCAACCTTTAGGGGAAATGCTGGTCGATAGACTCTATCCATCGTTAACGCATCGTATATATCAATAATGGAAGTAATACGTGCAGAAAGTGGAATATCTTCACCGGATAACCCTTTAGGGTACCCTTTGCCATCAAAACGCTCATGATGGCAAGCGGCTATTTCAGCAGCCATTTGAAAAACTGGAATTCGCGATTGCCCAAGTAACTTTGCACCTATTTCAGCATGCTTATTCATACTGACACGTTCCTCTGGCGTCAATGGACCGTTCTTTTTAAGGATGCTGTCTGGGATACCAATTTTTCCAATATCATGCATGGGGGCTGCTTTACGAAGCAGACTGGAAAAATGTTGGGTACAACCTAAGCGTAAAGCTAAAGCTTCAGCGATATAGCCAATGCGAATAATGTGTGCGCCTGTATCGTCATCTTTGAATTCGGCCGCCATCGCTAAGCGCAGCAAAGTTTCGTGATGAGCACGCGTGACTTCTTTGAGAAGTTGGTTGCGCTCTTGGTACATGTGCCCGAAGTCTCTAATGAACTGGAGGGTGTGCAGAATTTTGTGTAAACGGACAATCAACCGCCGGCGCAAGCCGGACTGTCCGTAAGCACAATGAGCACCAAGAAACACGACGTACCCGAAGAACTGCTGTCTGGCCTGCTGGCCAACT
>NZ_VOQT01000035.1:0-22293 GCF_008121555.1 Comamonas sp. Z1 | reverse complement strand
GCAAGCCAAGCTTGATGTAAAGCTCAACTGCACGAATCCTGTCTGCGTATGAGTACATGAACTACCTCCTGGTAGTCCAAGTTTTTGTCCGCACCCCCGGCGGGTCAGTTATGCGTGGAAATTAACAGCCGCTCGGCTGGGAACACATCAACCTGACCGGCGATTACCTCTGGCGCAGCAGCGCCAAGATCGGCGCGGGCAAGTTCAGGCCGCTACGACCGTTGCAACCGGCTTAGCGTGCTTTATTTTCCGTTTTCTGAGGCGACCCCGAGAAGGGCTTCCCGACTCTCAATGCGTTGGTATGGCATAGGCCACGCCAAGCTGAGCGGCCAACTCAGCAAGGCGTCGATCTGCAGTCCAAAGCAAAGCGCCTGGTGTGATTAGCGTCGAGGCGAGCAGCGATAGATCGACCAAGCCGCAGCCCTTACCGAATAGCTTGTTCTTCTCAAGGAAGGCCAAAGTCTCGGGAATTGAAGCTTCCTGGCTCGGCCGCAGCATGGCCAGGGCTGCGAGCGTATCGGCACGCGGCGCTGGCGGCGTGCCGCAGGCCAACTCTGCATGCACCATGGGATGCATCAGCACGCTGTCTTGCAACAGGAGCTCCTGCAGGTGAATGTCGGCCTCCCGAAAATGCCTCACCCACACCGATGTATCGACTAGAACGGACACCGGCATCAGCGAGAGCCTTCTGCCTCTGCCGCGCTGCCACGGCGTGGCACGTCAGGCATGTCTGGCGCGCTTCCGCCCAGGGCAGCCAAGCGCTTGCCTGCCTCGACGCGAGTGAAGGTCTCAAGTGCCAGGCGTACCAGTTCAGGCACAGCAATACCGGGCGCTGCAACAGCGCGGGCACGGTTCACGACTTCGTCGTCGATCGTAAAGGTCGATCTCATGGCTACTCCTTTAACATCAAGTTTGATGCATTGTCGCATCAAATGGGATGTTTGCGAATGATAATTTGTATTGCACAATACAAATATGACCCAGCAGCCAAACCAGCTTGACCTTGTGCCCACGCCCTCACCCCGCTTGGCACCTACGCAGGAAACCTACAACGAGCTGCAGATGGCCTACGACCATTTCAACGAGCGGCTGTTTGGGGGGCAGCTCCCGAGTTGCTTGATTACGCTGCAGCGGGAAAAGCGGACTTTCGGCTACTTCTCTGCAGCTCGCTTTGCCTCGTTGGACGGCTCAACCACAGATGAGATCGCGATGAATCCGACCTACTTTGCGGTCGTACCGATCATCGAAACACTCCAGACCCAAGTCCATGAAATGACGCACTTGTGGCAGCACCACTTTGGCAAGCCAGGCCGAGGCCGCTATCACAACGAGGAATGGGCACGAAAGATGGAAAGCATTGGGCTCATGCCCTCTTCTACCGGGCAACCTGGTGGTGCGCGAACCGGTGATAGCATGGCGGACTACGCCGTCGAGGGTGGCCGCTTCCTGGCTGCATGCGACGAGCTGCTGACCGCGAATTTCACACTCAGCTGGTACGACCGATTCCCCTCTGCAGATCATGTAATCGCTGGCCAAGCCAGCATGGCCAACCACATTCAAGGCATCGAAGGGACCAAGCCTCCAATGGCCAGCATCCCTGCCCTCGCCGAGGCAGTGAAGCCCACGGGCTTAGCTGTTGCCGCCACTGCAGGGGAAGACGGAGTGCTTACTACGCCCGCCAACAGATCCAATCGGGTGAAATACAGCTGCAGCGGATGCAAGAATCCGGTCTCAGTGTGGGGAAAGCCGGGCATTAAGCTGATATGTGGTGAGTGCAGAAAAAGTTTTGACGTTCAATAAATCATCAACGACTGGAGATTCATCGAGCGCGCACATAAACTTCGCTCGTTTGACCGGACTGGCTAACATCTGCCTGCATTCCATTCTGGCTTGCCTTAGAAAGAACAACTGACAATCATTCGGTTTCCTGTATGGGGACCGACTGGACTGCCCCGCTACAGTAGATAATTCCCAGCCTCTTGCCCAGGCACGCTCAAACGTTTTGAGAGCAGTCCGGCACCATCAAGCTCAGTGCTTGTATTCACCCGATGAATGACCCCGAGGCATTGAGCGAAACGGCCGCGTAAGTAGACTGAAAATCACCAATGCAACCGCTACCTTCTTAAACGCAGTGCATTGAAGATTACAGACGCCGAACTCAGGCTCATAGCGAGTGCTGCGATCATTGGCGACAGAAGCCACCCTGTGAACGGATACAGAACTCCCGCAGCAATCGGTACACCAATTCCGTTGTAGACGAAGGCAAATAGCAAGTTCTGACGCATGTTCCGTACTGTGTCAGTTGAAATTTCACGTGACTGTGCAATGCCACGCAAATCACCCTTGACCAGCGTGATCTGACCGCTGTTCATTGCTACGTCAGTCCCTGTTCCCATGGCTACACCTACATCAGCTTTTGCCAAGGCCGGCGCATCGTTGATCCCGTCACCAGCCATGGCAACCACATGGCCTTCACTTTGCAATCGCTCCACGAGAGCTAGCTTGTCGGCGGGCTTGACTTCGCCATGGACTTCATCAATTCCAAGCTTGGCACCAACAGCCTTGGCTGTGGTCAGACCATCTCCCGTTGCCATGACAATTCGCAAGCCGCTTGCATGAAGCGTTTGAATAGCATCCAAAGTGCTAGCTTTGATAGGGTCTGTTACTGCCAGGATGCCTGCGAACTTCCCATCAGCCGCTAAATGCATGATGCTTGCACCCTCTCCTCGCAGGCGTTCTCCGTCCGCTTGCAAGGAAGATACAGAAACGCCTTCTTGAGCCATCAGTGCGGTGTTGCCTAATGCCAAGCGCCGCCCCTCAACGGTTCCACGTACACCAATACCGCTGGCGGAATCGAAGTCCACAGGTTTAGCGAGTTGCAAGCCTTGTTCGCGTGCAGCTCGGACGATGGCATCCGCAAGCGGATGCTCGCTACCCTGATCCAAGCTAGCGGCAAGCCTCAAAACTTCGTCAGCCGTGAAATCTGGAGCAGGAATCGCTTTATCGAATGCAGGCCGACCTTCTGTCAGGGTGCCCGTTTTATCTACGATGAGCGTATCCACTTCACGCATTTTTTCGATGGCGCCTGCGTCACGGAACAAAACGCCTTGTTCTGCAGCGCGCCCTGTGGCCACCATTACTGACATGGGTGTGGCCAAACCTAGCGCGCATGGGCAGGCGATGATGAGTACCGCGACGGCATTGATCAACCCAAACACCCAACTGGGCTCTGGGCCAAAAATTCCCCAGACGAAGAAGGTGACTACAGCGACTAGCACGACAACCATAACGAACTTTCCAGCCACTACGTCGGCCATTCGCTGCATCGGTGCCTTCGACCGTTGGGCCGATGCAACCATCTGAACGATCTGGGAAAGCATGGTGGCAGCCCCCACCTTTTCTGACCTCATGACCAGAGCTCCACTCGTATTGAGTGTGGCGCCGATCAGTTTGTCGTCAACGCGCTTTGTCACAGGTATTGGCTCGCCCGTGAGCATCGATTCATCAACGGCGCTTTGACCTTCCGTGACAATGCCATCCACGGGTACTTTCTCGCCTGGACGTACGCGCAGCAGGTCTCCGACATGCACGTGGCTGAGTGGAACATCTTCCTCACTGCCATCTGCATTGATACGCCTTGCCGTCTTAGGAGCTAGGCTAAGCAATGATTTGATAGCGGCCGAGGTTTGAGAACGAGCCTTCAGTTCGATGATCTGCCCCAACATGGTCAAAGAAATGATGACTACCGCTGCCTCGTAATAAACCGCTACACGACCCATGGATACGAACGAGTCGGGAAACACGTCGGGTGCCAGCGTCGCTACGAGGCTGTAGACAAAGGCGGCTCCCGATCCCAAGCTGATCAACGTCCACATGTTCGGGCTGCGGTGGATGATTGACTGCCAGCCTCGAACAAAAAAGGGCCAGCCCGTCCATAGCACCACGGGCAGGGAAAGTGCCAACTCGACCCACGTTTGGGTCTGCATAGTGAACCAGCCGAACTTGTGTCCGAACATGGCCAGAGTGGTAACAATCAGCGTGAGTGGCAGCGTCCACCAGAATCGCCGTTGGAAGTCTTGCAACTCACTGTTGTCCTCTTCTCCAACCGGGATCAGTGGCTCCAAGGTCATTCCGCACTTGGGGCAGTTTCCGGGATGATCTTGCCGAACCTCCGGATGCATCGGGCAGGTATAGATCGTTCCGCCCGGAACCACGCCCGAGTCATCAAACGATTTCTGATCTGAATGACTTGCAGCCACGTGAGCATGTTCGTGCGAGCTGCGTAACTGGGCCTCAGGTACCAAATGCATTTGGCACTTGGGGCAGCGCCCCGGATGATATTGATGGACTTCAGGATGCATTGGGCATACATAGACTGTGTCCCCTCCTGCGTGATCAGCCTGCTCGTTACTCGATATGAATTGCGCAGGGCCCCGAGCAAATTTTTGCTGGCAACCGTCACTGCAGAAGCGATAGATCCGTCCTTCGTGAACTATCCGATGGGCCGACTGTGGAGAGACAGTCATGCCGCAAACAGGATCTTGCAAAGGCTCGGCGTCAGTTTTGGTGTTTTCCAACTCTACTGATTCTGAAGAAGATCGATGCTGATGATGTTGCATGCAGATGGCCCTTCGCGATGTTGGATCGATTCTTGGCTCTTACACCATGTGAATGTCAAGCCAGAATCTGCTTGAGAAATAACTCTGTCCACCTCTTCTGAGGTACCGCAACCTGAGTACGGTGCTTGTGGCCATCTCAATCCAAGAAATGATTCTGGGGTTGAGGTGGCCTTTGTCATGACTACATGGCACGGAGATCATCCAAGCATGAATCCTCCGAAGCGATGCACCCTTCCTCTCCGTGTGCAGTCCCCGTGTCAGCTGTCGGTGGGTGATCTAAAGGTTCAAATTCCTTTTGGCGAAAGAATCCCTAACCAAGCCACACTCGCCAAAACCAGAACTGCCAGTGTTGCTTCCATGAACAGGCTCTGGCGTAGCTTAGAGACTGCTTGCGCACGATTCCCTGAGCCCAATGATGCCTCCAGACTTGGACTAAGCCGGAATCGATTTGCTGCTGCCAATGCAAGCATTCCGAGAACCAGCATTAGCTTGCCTAGCAGCAACTGACCATAGAGTGTTGAAACAAGCGGATCAAGCGAAGGCCCTGCGATCAATACATAGTTGACTACGCCACTGGCTGCAAGAACGAAAACGATCAGAGTTCCGACATGGGCAAAGCCGTTTGATGTGCGGCTCAATATGGCTACGGTGTCCTGTGTCGCATTTGCCCTACTTGTGGCTAAGATCAAAAAAGCAAGCAACGCGCCGACCCATGCACCTGCTGCCCAGAGGTGGGAGATGTCTGAAGCAAGGTGGATGTATCCACGCATTCCGTCGTCCATCGCTCCATGACCAGCCCAGGCCAGTGTCGCCAGCGCTACACCGCTAGATACGGACATGGCAACGAAGCGAAACGTTGGATTGAACTTCACTAGGGCAATCAAGATGCAAAGCGCTAGCGCAAGAATACGAATGCACCAAGCAAGGCCCATGTGAGTGCCGGTGATGAGCATCTCGAAGATATGCGTTGACAACTCGGAGTAAGTTTGCGCACCGGACATGGCCTTGGCAAGGACTGTCATGCCAATCACTGACAGTCCAATCCCGATTACTGCACATACACCAACGCAAACGCGATAGCGACGCGCAATTGCCAAGGATCGCTCGTCGTGGCCAAGGGCATAGACGCTGAACATGGCGACGCCAAAACCTGCAGCCATGTCCAGATACAGCGCAAGGCGCAATACGATGGTGAACCAATCCTCGGCCATTTGCTTACTTCACCTGGAATGTGACGTTGCCATTGATAGGGTGTGTGTCTGACGACACTGCACGCCAATCCACGCGATAGGCACCGGGTTGAAGCGTCTGAGCGGGAGTAATGACCATGGTTTTGCCATCGCTAGCGCCAGAGACGCTTGCGCTGACCTTCATTGCGCCGTGGTTCGGCATTCCGGGCATCCCCGTCATGATCAAGTTCGCTGCCGAGAACTGAGGAACCAGCGTTTCCGAGAACTTCAACTCAATCGTGGCAGGTGCCGCGACCTGCGACTTATCCGCAGGAGAGGAGGAAACTAACGAAGGATGTGCAAATGCTGCGGAAGCGAACAGTGTTGCGGCAATTGGCGCGATGAACTTAGCGACCAGGTTTGAGCGGTTCATGAGAGACTCCTATCTAAGTGTGATGGTGGTTTGAAAACAGATGTCGAATCTAGGTCTGTAGAGTTGGCGCTCCCAAGGACGCGCCAACTAGGAAGGGGACATTGGTCTGGCTAGAACCAGAAGCGGACACCGGCCACCCAACGTGTTTGCTGAGCACGGCCACCGTCGGCACGAACGAGATCAGCGGTTCGCCCGAAACTTCCCGCACGTTCCACTCCGATATATGGAGCGAACTGACGGCTGAACTCGTAGCGCAGTCGCAGGCCCGCAGATGCTTCGGCTAGGCCCTTGCCGATATGCCGCTCTGGATCATCCTTGCCGTAAAACTGCATTTCAGCTCTTGGCTCAAGGATCAGGCGCTGAGTCAGCAATAGTTCGTAGCTTGCATTTAGGCGAAGCGCAGTTCTGCCGCCACTGCCAACATAGGCTGTGGCCTCCAGCTCGAACCAGTAAGGGGCCAGGCCCTGCACACCAAATGCCAGCCATTGACGGCTAGGTCCCACGCCGTTGTCTAAGCGCAGACCCAACTGTGTATCCCAATAGGTTGTGGCAGCACGGCTCCAAAGCAGTTCGGTGCGAGACTCTTCGAGCTTTCCTTTGGCGACGTCACCTTCTGCCTTCAAGACAGCTTTGTTGTATGAGGTCCCGTACCATGCTTGCAAGTCATAGGCCGTTGAATCATCACCTCTGCGTGAAAAACGGCGTTCCAGGGTCTCACCACGCAGCGAGGCAAAGGTATGCTCGTCCGCAAGCATCAAGCGCGGGACGCCAGGCACCGCGTAATCGCCCGATCCCAAGGTCAACCCATTGGAATACCCATGTGGGTCGCGAGCATCTGGAGGTGCGGATCCCCCTTGCATCTGCATGCTGCCGTGATCCATCGCAGGGCCGCTTGCAGCGCTGCCAGTCATAGCACCATGACCTGCATGTGGATCAGCTGCAGTTGTGGCAGGGCTTGCCGGTGCTTCCATTTGCATATTCGCTTGGCCATGCGATGAATGGTCGCTTTGCGCCTGGGCCGCAATACTCACCAGAGCGAGGAGCGCAGTGGACAATGCACGAATAGGGAGTGCTTTGGACATTTTTGATCTTCCTTGTGAGGTTTGTTCAAGACACTACGACTTCGCGGAACATGCCTGCATCCATGTGGAACATCAGGTGGCAATGCCATGCCCAGCGCCCCAGAGCATCTGCCGTCACCAAGAAGCTGATGCGTTGTGCAGGCTGTACTGGCAAGGTGTGTCGACGGGCGAGGAATCGACCATCAGGGCTCTCCAGTTCACTCCACATCCCATGCAAGTGCATAGGGTGAGTCATCATCGTGTCGTTGTGCAGGATGACTCGCAAACGCTCGCCGTGACGGAAGTGAACAGGCGTTGATTGCCCGAACTCCAATCCATCAAGAGACCAGGAATATCGCTCCATATTCCCCGTCAGGTGCAACTCCACCTCTCGTCCAGGACCGCGCGAGTCCATCGGACCTGAAGGTGTATGCAGATCTGCCAAGGTCAGCACCCGTCTGCCGTTATTGCGCAGACCGATACCGGGATCGTCAAGATTGGTGCGGGCCATATCGACTCGCATATCTGTTCTTGCGCCATATTCAGTGCGAGCATGGCGTGCGGTGGTGCTGGGCACTGCCAAGCTCCCAGCAGGCTTGACATGCTGACTATGGTCCATCGCCATACCACCGTGATTCATGCCGGCCATCGCACCATGATCCATGCCGGCCATTGCCCCCGACATACCAGCCATCCCGGCCATACCCGTCATCCCAGACATGCCGGTCATCCCAGACATGCCGGTCATCCCAGACATGCCGGTCATGTCCATGTCGGCTCCAGAACTGCCATGGCTCATGGCGCCCATCATGTCGCTCATACCCAGCCATTCGACGGGATCGAGTGCGGGGACTGGAGCCTGCAGGCCTTCGCGCACTGCTAACGTAGCGCGTGCGTAGCCTGTTCGGTCCATCGACTGGGCAAAAATCGTATAGGCGTCATCACGTGGCTCGACAATCACGTCTATGGTTTCGCCAGGGCCGAATCGGAATTCATCGACAGTCACAGGCTCTACGTCGACACCGTCAACATGAACCACCGTGAGCTTCAGGCCCGGTATACGTACGTCATAGAAGGTATTGCCCGCGCCGTTGACCATGCGCAGCCGGACACGCTCGCCCGGACGGAAAAGAGCAGTCCAATTGCCTGCAGGTGTGACGCCATTTGCGAGGTAGGTCAGGGTCGCAGAAGAGAGGTCGGCTAAATCCGTTGGATTCATGCGCATCTCGTTCCACATCTTGCGCTTGTCTAATGCCGCTGACACGCCATCACGCGATGCATCACGGAAGAAATCAAAGACCGTGGGCTGGTTGTAATTGTAGTAGTCGCCCTGAACCTTGAGCTTTGCGAAAACGCGCATGGGGTCTTCGTCAGTCCAGTCAGAGAAGAGCACGACATGATCACGATCTGCACGGATAGTCTCAGGTCCTGCGGGATCAATGATGATCGCTCCATACATGCCGGTGAGTTCCTGCATGCCTGAATGTGAGTGATACCAGTAGGAACCGCTTTGCTGAACCTTGAAACGGTAGGTAAACGTCTCTCCAGGAGGAATGCCCGCAAAGCTGATGCCTGGAACTCCGTCCATCTGGTAGGGCAAGATAATGCCGTGCCAATGAATAGAAGTGGCCTCGCGCAGCTTGTTCGTGACGCGAATCGTCACCGTCTCCCCCTCTCGCCAGCGCAGGGTTGGTGCAGGAAGCGATCCATTGATCGTTGTCGCCATCCCTGGCTTGCCCGTAAAGTTCACGGCGGACTCGGCGATCACCAAATCGAACTCGTTACCCTTCAGCACCGGAGCGGCCCCGCGGACTGTGGAGCTCTGCTGTGCGAATGCCATGAGCGACTGCGTTGACAGGCCCGCCAGAACGCCTCCTGCGGCCAGCCCCTGAACGAAGCGCCGACGAGAGAACCCTTGAGTGGGAGTGACAAAAAATGGCGAATGACGCGGCATAAGGTGAAATCCTCCAGAGCTTCCAAGAAATTCGTTTTCGGCGACGCTTGCCTGATGCAATGAGCGCTCGATATGTTCAGTATGCTAGGGCGTGCTGAATTTCGGAGGAGTGACTCATTCATTACATTCATGTAATGCTCGCGTCATGTTTGGTGCGACGGAGGGCTTCTATCCAGAAATGCCTTCGATGCAGTCAAAAGGTTCACTCTGCTAGCCACGCTTGATGACTTCCCAGGAAGGAACAACGAGGCAGTGTTGGCCTTTCTATCGCCAGGATTTCAGGAACATTACATTTTTCTTATCTTCATGTCAGAGGGCTTCAAACTCGGCACACTCTTGATCGTCCACTGCAGCGGAGCGAGTACATGAGGATTTTGATTGTTGAAGATGAGCCTAAAACAGGTGAGTACCTGCGCCAGGGATTGACCGAGGCTGGCTACATTGCTGACCTCGTCCCAAATGGCTCAGACGGCTTACATCTGGCTTTGCAAGGGGAGTACTCCTTGGTGATCTTGGATGTTATGCTGCCGGGCCTCAATGGTTGGCAGGTGCTCCAGTCTTTGCGTGATCGAGGACTACATATGCCGGTCCTGTTTCTTACTGCACGGGACCATGTCGAGGACCGTGTCAAAGGACTAGAGCTCGGCGCTGATGATTACCTGGTAAAGCCGTTTTCTTTCGCAGAACTACTCGCCAGAGTTCGCATCATTCTTAGACGTGGACATCCGGCCAACGAAGGTACTACTCTGACTGTTGCAGATCTCGAGCTAGACCTGCTGCGTCGTCGCGTATCTCGCAATGGCAAACGTGTTGACCTCACAGCCAAAGAGTTCGGACTCTTAGAGTTGCTGATGCGCCGACATGGTGAAGTGCTGCCACGTTCATTGATCGCATCGCAGGTATGGGACATGAATTTCGACAGCGACACCAACGTCATTGAGGTGGCCATGCGCCGTCTGCGAGCCAAAATTGATGAAGGCCACTCGATCAAACTAATCCAGACCGTACGGGGAATGGGCTACGTGCTTGACGTTCCTGAGGAGGAATAGGTGCAGCGTTTCACTCGCAAGGGAAAGCTCTCTTTAACTAGTCGTTTGGCCCTTTTCTTCACGTCTGTTGCGGCAGCCGTAGTGCTTGGCTTAGGTGGTTTGTTCCTAGTTGTTACAGAAAAGCATTTCGTGGAATTGGACCGAATGACGCTTCAAGACAAGCGCCATTTGATCGAGAAAATTCTCCAGAACACCAAGTCGGTCGATGATGCTCGTTGGCGTTTAAATGAGGCACTGAACTATCACGAGGATCTTCAAGTCCAGGTGAAAGATGCCCAAGGAGAAACCGTATTTCAATCGCCCGCATCCGGCTTTGCAGTGCCGGATCGCAACTCGGCTTCTATCGACAAGGAAGGATCGTTTGGGGTGTGGCGGCATGCAGACGCAGAATTCCACATCTTGAGCTTTGAGACGCTACCGGCCTACGCACCGTCACCATTAAAGGTACTGATCGCAGCAGACACCAAGCATCACATTCAATTCCTCAACGGAATTCGCACAAGCTTTGCCATTTATGTGATCGCAGCAATTTTGCTGTGCTCACTTCTGTCTTGGCTCGCCGCTCGACAAGGGCTGGCACCGCTGCGAGAGATGAAATCACGTGCGGCCGTTGTGACGGGACAGAAGATGAGTGAACGCATGCCGGTCCAGGCTGTACCCGTAGAAATGGCCGATTTGGCGCATGAGCTCAATCGCATGCTGGATCGGTTGCAGGACGATTTTCAGCGACTGACAGATTTCGCGTCTGACTTGGCCCATGAACTACGTACACCCATCAGCAACCTGTTGACCCAGACTCAGGTTGTGCTGGCGTCCAAGCGTGATGCCGCGACATACAGAGACATTCTTGCCTCGAATGCCGAAGAGTTTCAGCGTTTGGCTCGCATGGTGTCAGATATGCTGTTCCTGGCCAAAACCGAACGGGGCGTGAGCTTGCCGCGCAAGGAACAGTTTTCCGCAAAGCAAGAAGCGTATGCATTGCTGGAGTTCTACGAGGCCGTCGCGGAAGAAAAGCAAATTCATTTGAAGTTAAAAGGCGATGGACTCGTTGATGGTGATCGGCTGATGTTCCATCGTGCTGTGAGTAATTTGCTGTCTAATGCTTTGCGCTACACGCCTCAGGCAGGCATGGTCACCATCGACATTGCGGCCTCCGCTTCCTGGACACTTGTCACTGTGGAAAATACAGGACAGGACATTGATCCCAAAGTCTTGCCCAGGTTATTTGACCGCTTCTATCGAGCAGACCCCTCTAGGGCTCATCCGGACTCAGACGGTAGCGGATTGGGTTTGGCAATCACCCGAGCAATTGTCGAAGCTCATGGAGGCTCCATTACCGCCACTTCAGCCGATGGACGAACTCGCTTCACCTTGAAATTCCCCACTCCGCAGCCGACTTCCTCAGTAGATCAGAAAACAGGTTTTTCTTGAAAGCAAGAAGACACTATCCGCAGCAAGATGTCTTGGCTGAAGTGGAGCCGCAGCATTTCGTCTGCGGCTTCTCAGCATTTGCCTGCTCGGCTTCTGCTAACGCCAATAATTCTGGAGTGTATCCAGCGGCCTGGATAGCCAACACGTAGTCGGTGTCGCTCAGATCGCCGGAGACTTGCACCGTTTTATCTCGCGCATTCACTCCGATCTTTGCTTCATCATCGATTGCCAAAATGGAGCGCTGAATCCGCGCGGCACAGGCACCACATTTCATGTCATTGATGCGAAAAATAGCCATTACGTACTCCTTTAAAGCTTGTGGCTAAAGTTTCATCCTTCACATCATGTGAATGTCAAGTGTCTGTCTGCACAAGCACTGGAGCACGCGGTGTACACCAACTAGGTTGGTCTTCACTTTTCGCTTTGGGCTTTTGGTGTACAGATTTGGGATAAGAACTGCCGCGAAAAAGCTGACAACAATGTCACCGGACAGTCCTGTTTTTGTTGGGCTCTGCTTCCTAAGATCAACCCATCTTCTCCTCACCTTGATCAAGGCCCAGGAGATGTGTTCATCAACTTTCTTAGGAGCCAACCATGTCTCAAAACCGCATCTCCATTTCCTCTGTACTCGCAAGCGTTGCTGCTGTTATCACACTGGCTCTTCCTGGAATTGCGTCCGCAGGCTATGAGCATCCAGCCAACAATGAACAAGGCGTGATCGTGCATCCGGAGCACTTTGTAAGCCAGAAAACCCGAGCTCAAGTCAAGGCCGAGACTGAAGCCGCCATGAAGCAAGGCCGCCTTTCTTACGGTGAAAGCAATTTCCCAAGTGGTACTCCCGAGACTGGATCGAGCAAAACCCGCGAGCAAGTTATCAACGAAATGCGTAATGAAACAACAGCTGAACGGGATGCTCGCATGCAATCAACTGCGAACTAAACACGCTGAGTGTGAAGCCCCCTCGCTTTCCTGTGTGACATAAAAGCAGAGGTTGGTGAAACTTTTAACAAAATACGCGACCGGCGGTCTTCGGCTCAACGATTCGTGCAAACGATAGTGGTTGTAAAAATGCTGCCAGCCCTCGTTCCTAGACCGGACTTCCTGTACGGATCCATAGACATCGCAGTCGAGCACCTCCGTTCGGCAGGACCTGTTGAAGCGTTCGACGTAAGCGTTCTGGATCGGCGTGCCTCGCTGAATGTGGCGAAGGTTCCTACCCTTGCTCTGCGCCCATCGCTTTACTGCGTGGGCAAGGAACTCTGGCCCTTAGTCCATCAGCATCAGCATCATGGCCATGATCACCATGGGCACAACCACGACGACAACTCAGATCATGGCGACCTTAACTTGCGTTCAGCCTATCTTCACGTCCTTGCGGATGCCGCTACTTCGGTGCTAGCCATCGTTGCTTTGCTGGGTGGAATACACTGGGGTTTTGGTTGGCTGGACCCCTTGATGGGCATCGTCGGTGCGGCTCTAGTCGCCATTTGGGCGTGGGGTCTGTTGTGTGATAGCAGTCGAGTCTTGCTGGATGCCGAGATGGATGCACCAGTGGCCGAAGAAATTCGAGAATCCATCGCCGAAGGTCCATATCGGGCTGTCATCACGGACCTGCACGTTTGGCGGGTGGGCAAAGGGAAATATGCCGCCGTCATTGCCGTAGAAGGAAACTCTGAAGTCACCCCTGACTACATCCGCCAACTTGTCACTATTCATGAGGAGTTAGCGCATGTTTCAGTGGAAGTGAATCCACTGAACTCATCAACGGCACTCATATAAGCATTTGCTTGGCCGCTGCTTTCGCCGGAAGCAGACTCTCGTGACTTTTCATTGAGCGGCAGCTTTCTGCCTCAGTGGAAGCGTTACGCAAATTCAGTCAGTATGAGCAATACTGGTCTGGCCGTGCGTCAAACAATTTCGCAGCGTCCACAAAGATTGTGGGAGATACCTTCCACATATAATTTCTGAACTATGACACGCCGTCTGGCCATGTTCTTCGTGATGCTGAGCGTCTTCTGGCAAGCCCTTGCTGTGGCTGGCCAGATGCCTGTCTTCGCGTCACATGAAGCGCTTGAGCATGCGGCGATGCATCTTCAAGAGGAAGGCCACCACCACCATGATGATGGTGCCGTGGAGCTCGATGACTCCTCTGACTCCAAACTGCACATGATGGCCAATGGGATGCCATCTGCAGCGGTTGAAGCTTTCACCTTGAGTGTTCCGGTGCCCGACTGGGTAAGCTCTCCACTCTGCCCGGTCGTCGATTCCATGCTCCCCCATCCGATCCTGGAAGGTCTTCGACGGCCTCCCAGACTCACAGCCTAGCTCTCTTTAGGTCGGCTTCATCCGTCTGAAGCCATCCCTTCGTTCGTGCATGTCAGATCTGTCGCAGTACCTCGCGACGGTATTGCTATGTACCCAGAGCATTTAGAGGCTTTGTGAACCCCAAAATTAAATGGAGGCTCTGCATTCTTGCAGGGCTGACGTTGGCGTGCACGTCGTACGCACAGCCAATGGAAAGCGTTGCTGCGCCAAAATCGAGCAGCAACATTCAAAAAACAACCTTGGCGACTGCCGTTGAGGCGGCCTGGAGCCGCGCCGTTGCCTCTGCTGAGGCTGCAGGCATTTCTCGGCAGGCAGCCGCAGAAAAGCAAGCATCAAGTGCTCTTTGGGCTGCACCTCCCTCAGTGGAGTTGAGCCACCGCAATGACCGCCTGCAAAGCAACAATGGCGCTCGCGAGACTGAAGTAGCTTTGGCGGTGCCGCTCTGGCTTCCCGGCCAGAAAAGCGCCAAGCAACAAGCCGCAGATTCGTTGTCATCTCTATCTCAGTTGTCTGAAACTGAGGGAAAACTGCGTGTTGCAGAGGTTGTCCGTGAGTTGCATTGGCAGATTGCTGAGTTGCAGGCCAGCCAATCTTTGTCAAAGCAGCAGACCAGCACTTTTGCGGCCATCGCATCAGACGTGGATAAACGTGTGAAAGCCGGTGATCTGGCAAGAGCAGATGCCTTGGCAGCCAAGGGGGAGCTTTTAAGCGCACAAGCAACTCAGTCACAGGCTGAAACCCAGCTTGAAGCAGCAAAGCGCCAGTGGACAGCCCTGACAGGATTGGCCCAAACACCTGACGCTACGTTTGCGAGTGCTGAAAGCCCATCTCCTCGCCAGTTGGCTGAGCATCCCGAACTGTTGCGTGCAGAACAGCAAGTAGACCTGGCACGTAAGCGTTTGGATTTGGTTGCCAAATCGAATCGCAGTGCTCCAGAGCTGATCACCAAGTTCAGGCAAGACATTCCAGGCCATGGTCAGGGTTCCGCCTACAGCCTGGGCCTTGCTGTGCGTATTCCGTTCGGCACAGACGATAGAAATGCACCCTTGCAAGCTGCCGCCTTGACCGAGCTGGACATAGCTCAGCGCAAGGAACAGGTGCTTCGTGCTCAGTTGTCTGCTCGCATGGAAAGCGCCAAGGCTGCAGCAGCGGCAAGTCAGTTGCAGTTGCAGACCGAGCGTGAAAAAGCCGCGTTGCTTAACGAACGAGCCAAGCTGATTCGTGCCGCCTTCAATGCAGGCGAGACATCGCTCCCAGAGCTTCTGCGCGCAGCCAGTGCCGCAGCTCAAGCCGACTACAGCGCTGCTCGGCAGGAGGCTGCATTTGGCCTCGCACGTGCACGTCTTCAACAAGCCTACGGACAACTGCCATGAATTCTCCGTTTTCAACTCCTTGCGCCGTGAAGCGCTTGCTCTTACTGGGTGGCTTCGCCCTTACTACAGGGATCGCCTTGGCATCCCCTGGTGCACACGGTCCCAATGGAGAGCATTTGGACGCAGCACCTACGGCAGGAGCCACTTCTTCTGCACCCAGGTTCGAGGCTAAGTCCGAAGACTACGAGCTGGTTGGTCGCCTGCAGGGCGGTGAGTTTTCGATGTTCATTAATCGATTCGCTACGAATGAACCCGTGGATCAAGCCAAGGTGGAAGTCGAGCTGGGTCAACTGAAAGCCCCTGCGCCTTATCACTCGGACCAGGGCGACTATGCCGTGGCTGACGAGAAGTTCTTGGCAGAACTCGGCAAGAAAGGGTCACACGCGCTGGTGATCACGATTCTGGATGGCAAAGAGTCTGACCTGCTGGACGGCACTTTGGAAGTCGGGGCGACCCAAGCTGCAGCTGAGGCCACCCATGCTCATGGAGATGAAAACGCTTTGCTGTTTGGCGCATTGGCAATTGCGGCATTGGCCGCAGTGGGTGGATTGGGATGGCTCTTGGGCCGTGGCTCTAACAGCAAGGTAGCAAAGGGAGGCGCCCAATGAAACGCATCGTCATCATGTCTGCGGTCTTGGCCGTCACCATGGCTCAAGCCTCTCCGGGCGCTCATGGCCCCAACGGAGAGCATCTGGATACCGCCTCGGCCGCTCCATCGGCAGCAGGTTTGAGTCGTCTGCCTGATGGCAGCGTCAATGTGCCCATGTTGTCCCAGCGTCGATTGGCAATTCGCACGGAAATTGCCCTGATGTCCGAAGCAAGCGCAACCACCGAACTGCCAGCCAAAGTCATCGCGGACCCCAATGCAAGCGGCCTGGTTCAGACGGTTGTGGGCGGAAAGATTGAGGCCGGATCCCAAGGCTTGCCGTTTGCTGGCAAGACTGTACGTAAAGGGGAGGTCCTGGCGGTCGTAGCCCATCACGCAGATCCACTTGCCTTGTCAGGACAGCGTGCCCAGTTGGCCGAGCTCAGAGGTGCCCGCGAAATTGCGCAAAAGCGTGTGGAGCGACTCAAAGGGCTTGAAGGCACTGTCCCACGCAAAGAGATTGAAGCGGCTCAGACAGAGTTTGCAAGCCTGAGGGCACGTGAAAGCGCAATCGGTGGCGGACTTGCTGCCAAGGAAAACGTTGTCGCACCGGTTTCGGGTGTCATCGCCAGCGCCAATGTGGTGCTCGGTCAGGTTGTCGAATCCAAGGATGTCTTGTTTGAGATTACCGATCCAGCCAAGGTCATGGTGGAGGCCACAACGGCCGATCCTGCTCTAGCAGCCAACATCAGTGCAGCAACGATCAAAGCGACGCCGGGAGTCCGTTTGGAGCTCATTGGTGCTGGTCGAAGCTTGCGTGACGGTGTGTTGCCATTGACCTTCAAGGCGGTTGCGTCCGATGGCACTCAACAGCTACCGATTGCTATTGGCCAACCTGTCACCGTGATTGCCAACTCCAAGCAAAGTGTCAAAGGCTTTGTTCTTCCCGCACAGGCGATTACTCGCAACCCTGCCAATGAGCCTGTCGTCTGGATCAAGTCAGGTGCAGAGCGCTATATCCCTCAGCCCGTGCAGTACCAAGCGTTGGATGCGAACCGGATCGTCGTTACCAAGGGGCTTGGCGATGAAAACCGGGTCGTGGTTCAAGGTGCGGCGCTGATCGCACAAATCCGCTGAACTGTGAGGTGACACATGTTCAACTGGATTGTTCGTAACAGCCTGCATAACCGGCTGTTTGTGCTGGCGTTCGCTGCGATATTGATGGTCTACGGGATCATCACAGCGGTCAAAACGCCTGTTGATGTCTTCCCGGACCTCAACAAACCTCTAATCACTGTTCTGACCGAAGCCGGGGGCATGGCCCCTGAAGAAGTCGAGCAGTTGGTGACTTTCCCCATTGAAACAGCATTGAATGGCATGCCGGGGGTCACTCGCGTGCGCTCCATGTCCGGGGTCGGTTTGTCGATTCTCTATGCCGAGTTTGACTGGGGAACTGACATCTACCGCAATCGCCAGTTGGTGGCGGAGCGGCTTGCGCTCGTACGCGAGCGACTTCCCGCTGATGTGGTGCCGGTGATGGGCCCTGTGTCTTCCATCATGGGTGAGGTCATGCTGCTGGCCTTGCCCTTGAATGTGGGCGAAAAAGGCGCATCGGCCGCAACACCCATGCAGGCACGGGAGTATGCAGACTTTGTGCTGCGTCCTCGCTTGTTGGCTGTCCAAGGTGTTTCGCAAGTCATTCCCATCGGGGGTGAAGTACGTCAATTGCGTGTCGAGCCTGACACCGCCAGGATGGCTCAGTTCGGCGTCACCCTTTCTCAGCTGGAAGCGGCTCTCAAGGGGTTTGCAGGCAACGCAGGCGGCGGTTTCATAGACCTCAATAGCAGGGAATATCTGATCCGCCACATTGGGCGTACCAACAAGGTCGAGGACCTGCAGTCCGCTGCAGTGGCCTGGCGAGATGGCCGTCCAATCCGCCTGGAGCAGGTTGCCAATGTCCGGTTTGCTCCGGCCATGAAGCGCGGTGACGGTGGTTACAACGGCTCTCCTGCGGTCATCGTCAGCGTTCAGAAGCAACCTGAAGCCGATACCGTTCGCGTGACGCGTGACATCGAGCAAGCGCTTCGTGAACTAAGCAAGGGCCGTCCTGAAGGCATCAACGAACCAAGAGCCTTGTTCCGACAGGCGGATTTCATTGAAGCCTCCATTGGCAACGTGACAGAGGCACTGCGTGATGGAGCCATCATGGTCGCCATCGTTCTGTTTGCCTTCTTGCTCTCAGCCAGAACCACTCTGATCTCACTGGTCGCGATCCCACTGTCGCTGGCTGCCACGGCGCTGGTATTTCACTGGCTGGGACAATCCATCAATGTGATGACCTTGGGCGGACTTGCCATTGCCATTGGCGAGTTGGTTGACGATGCGGTGGTGGACGTAGAAAACATTCTGCGCAGACTCAAGCAAAACCGGGAGCAGGAGCACCCGATGCCGACGCTTGAGGTTGTGCGCAAAGCCAGCGTGGAGGTTCGCTCCGGCATCGTTTATGCCACGGCCATCGTGGTGCTGGTGTTCGTGCCGCTGTTTGCTCTGCCAGGGGTCGAAGGCCGCTTGTTCTCGCCGCTGGGCATCGCCTACATCATCTCCATTCTGGCTTCCATGCTGGTGTCGATGACGGTGACGCCGGTACTGTGTTCCTACCTCCTGCCGAGAATGAAGCGCATTGATCATGGGGACAGCCCCATCGTCAGACGCCTCAAGCAATGGGATGAAAAGCTGCTGGCTTGGTCTTTCCCAAGAAGCAAAGCGCTGATGGCTACGGCCTTGGCTGCAGTAGTGATTGCACTGGCCAGCGTTCCCTTCTTCCCGAGAGCGTTCCTGCCAGCCTTCAATGAAGGCTCGCTGGTTCTGGGCATGGTGTTCAATCCGGGGACGTCATTGGCAGAAGCCAATCGAATGGGCTCCTTGGCTGAGACCTTGATCATGGAGGTGCCCGAGGTCACCCAGGTTGGGCGCAGAACAGGCCGGGCTGAGCTGGACGAGCACGCGGAAGGGGTTCACTCTGCAGAGATCGACGTTGATCTGAAGCGCAGCGAGCGTGATCGTGAAGCCGTGATGGCCGATATTCGCGCAAAGCTGTCTGTGCTGCCCGCACAAGTTGCTGTGGGCCAGCCGATTTCTCACCGCCTGGATCACTTGCTGTCCGGTGTTCGCGCTCAGATCGCCCTGAAAATTTCTGGTGACGATACCGACACGCTGCGTGGTTTGGCCGAGCAGATGCGCCAAAGTCTTTCAAGCATCCCTGGCCTGGTTGACCTGACCGTCGAGAAGCAAGTGCTGATTCCTCAGATTACTGTGCGTCTTGACCATCAGAAAGCCGCCCAGGTGGGGTTGGCTCCCGGGGAGGCTATTCGTGTGCTGCAAGCGCTGACGGATGGTGCTCATGGTGCACAGATCGTGGATGGCCCTCGTCGCTACGAACTGGTGTTGCGTTTGCCCGATGAAGGTCGCAGCCCGCAAGACCTGGCTCGAACCCTGATCGACACGCCGGCTGGCAGGATTCCTGTCTCAGCGATTGCGACGGTCTCCGAGACGGATGGACCCAACCAGATTGGCCGGGAAAACGGTCGTCGTCGCATCGTGGTCTATGCCAACACGGACGGTTCAGACATGAGTCGTATCGTGCGTGACATTCGTGCGGCGATAGATCGCACCCAGTTACCGACAGGCAACTCCATCTCTCTGGAGGGGCAGTTCCAGGCTCAGGAGCAGGCTGCGCAAAAGATTGCGTGGCTATCGCTGATGTCTCTGGCTTTGGTGTTCCTGGTGCTTTACACACGCTACCGCTCCACGACGCTGGCCTTGATCATCATGGCCAATATCCCGTTGGCTCTGGTGGGCAGTGTGATTGCAATGTGGCTTTCGGGAATCACGCTCTCCGTGGCCTCCATGGTGGGCTTCATTACCTTGACAGGCATTGCAGTTCGCAATGGCATCCTCAAGGTGAGCCACTACATCAACCTCTGCAAGTTTGAAGGGGAGCAGTTCGGCCAGTCCATGGTTGTCCGCGGCTCACTGGAGCGCCTGACACCTGTGCTGATGACTGCGCTGGTAGCTGCGTTTGCCCTGACGCCTTTGCTGCTGTCTGCCGATGCTGCTGGCAAGGAAATCTTGCATCCAGTTGCGGTGGTCATCTTCGGTGGTTTGGTGAGCTCCACGCTCCTAGATACGTTGTTGACTCCACTGATGTACCTGGCATTTGGTCGAACGGCCACCGAAAAGCTTCTGGCTTCAAATCCAGAAGCCGAAGGCACGCCTGAGCAGCAAGAAGCGTTTTAAAGCAATTACGGGCTTTGAGGCGCAGCCCTTGATGCGCCTCGCTTTAGCTAGGAATAGTTATGAAAAAACTGCTGTCTGCAGCTGTCCTGGGCCTTTCTCTGATCAGCATGAACGCCACCGCGCATGGCACTGCCAAGCCTCAGCACGGCGGCATTGTCCAATCGGCCAGCGATCTGTCCTTTGAACTGGTTCCACAAGCCAATGGTGCTGCCATCTACGTAATCGATCACGACGATCCTGCTGACGTGAGCAAGATGGGCGGAAAACTGACCGTGCTCAATGGTGCGGAAAAGTCTGAAGCCGACATCAAGCCTGCCGGTGGCAACAAACTTGAAGCAACAGGTATCAAGGTTGCCAAGGGCAGCAAAGTTGTTGCAGCAATCACCGGCGTTGAAGGCCAAACTGTCACCGTGCGTTTTTCGGTCAAGTAATACCCAGCTCGACAAAGCATAGGTAAGACGAGGTAGCTATGAATGTTCTGGCAAACCGTGGAGTTGTGGCCGCACTGAGCGCAGCAGTTCTGTTTGGTGCAGGTACCCCAGCAGTCAAGATGCTGCTGGAGCATGCCAGTCCCTGGTTGATGGCAGGCATTCTCTACCTCGGCTCTGGTATCGGCCTGCTGATCTACAGGCTGATTACGAAAGCTCCTGCAGTCGCCCTGAAGCGGCATGAAATGGGGTGGTTGGCTGCAGCCGTCATAGCAGGCGGCATGATGGGGCCGCTGCTTTTGATGACAGGCTTGTCTGGGATGGCTGCGACCGACGCATCTTTGCTGCTCAACGCCGAGGGCGTACTGACTGCCGTTCTCGCGTGGTTTGTGTTCAAAGAAAACTTTGATCGCCGCATCGCCTTGGGGATGGTGGCAATCGTCGCTGGTGCAGTCGTGCTCAGTTGGCCGAGTCAAACAAGCACTGCCAGTCTTTGGCCCACGCTTGCAGTGCTCGGTGCCTGTCTGTCCTGGGCCATTGATAACAACCTGACCCGTAAGGTGTCGATTGCGGATGCCTCCTTCATTGCCATGATGAAGGGCCTGGCTGCCGGCGCTACCAATTTGCTGTTGGCTCTGGCAACTGGTGCAGTCTGGCCGTCACCAGGAGTCGTGGCTTTGGGGGCGGTGATTGGCTTCCTGAGCTATGGCACGAGCTTGGTCTTGTTCGTGATCGCCTTGCGCTATCTGGGTACAGCTCGCACAGGGGCGTATTTCTCCATCGCGCCGTTTTTTGGAGCCGTGCTGGCCATTGCTTTCTTGGGAGAGCCTGCATCGCCTCGATTGCTCGTTGCTGGCGTTTTGATGGGTATCGGGGTCTGGCTACACCTTACTGAAACCCATCAGCACGAGCACACCCATGAGTTGCTAGAACATAGTCATGAACATGAACATGATGAGCATCATCAGCATGTCCACGCGGACGGGTCGATGCCAACGGGTAAGCATGCACATTTGCACACTCATGAGCCTACGACGCACAACCATGAGCATTTCCCAGATTTCCATCATCAGCACGAACACAAACACTGATGTGCAGATTCAGCGTGCCGACACGCGTGAACCGCACTCGCCTTACGATGTCAATGATCTAGTTGATAGATGACAAGGCCAACAACTGAAGCTGCTGCGACGATGACTGGCCCTGGGAGCTTTGTTTGAAGTTTCCACTGAGTTACTGTAGAAATGATAGAAATTGCAGCGGCGATCCCGTCTGTAATTGATCGCTGTTAATTTCCACGCAAAACTGACCCGCCGAGGGTGCGGATAAAAACTTGGACTGGTTTTATGCGGCTAGGCCAAGTTTGTGCCGGTATTCCACAGGACTTAAACGTCCCAGAGATACCTTGATACGTTTTTCGTTGTACCAACGAATGTACGCATTGGAGCGGCCCCATTGATCTGAGGACAGGTAAACCCTCTTAACCTAAGAGGTAGTCTTGTGACTGTATTTATGCCTAGTCCTAAAAATCTAACGAACGTAGAGGTGCTGGGGCCGCAGAAGCGCCGC
>NZ_VOQT01000034.1:0-22763 GCF_008121555.1 Comamonas sp. Z1 | reverse complement strand
CACTACAACGAGCACCACCCCCATAGCGCCCTGCGGTATCACTCGCCACGCGAGTTCCGCCGAAAGGCCATGGCAACCCGTTAAATTACGTGAGGGTTCCTGTCCTCAAATACGGGGAGCACTCCAGGCTGTCGCACTGCCTCTGCTTTATTCAGGGGTAATGCCTGCTGCCTTGATGACCTGCCCCCACTTGGTGGTTTCGGCGGCTTGGAATTGTGCCAACTCCGAGGCTGAGGTGGTCCAGGCTTCAGAGCCGGACATATTGAAGAAGGACTTGGCCGCAGCGCTGTTCACTGCCTTGGTCAGCAGTTGATTGAGCCTGGTCGCGATAGGTGCTGGTGTATTGGCAGGCGTGTAGGCTGCGAACCAGTAGCCCATGTCATAACCTTTGACACCGGCTTCCGCGATGGTCGGAACATCAGGCAACTGTGCGCTGCGCTTCTGGGTGGAATATCCCAATGGGCGCAACTTACCCGCCTTGATCTGAGGAACGCCCGTCGAGACGTCTGTAATCATCAGGTTTATTTGCCCTCCGAGAAGGTCCGTGAGAGCAAGCGGATTGCTCTTGTAGGGAACGTGAAGGATGTCGACGCCAGCGAGCTGCTTCAGCATTTCGCCAGCGACTCTGCTTGAAGAGCTGCCGCTGCCGAAACTCAGCTTGCCGGGATTGGCTTTGGCGTAGCCCAGCAGATCGCCTACGGACTGATAAGGCGAAGTCGCGGGAACGACCAGAACCTGCCCACCTTTGCCCAGACCTGTGATGGGGGTGAAATCCTTGACAGGGTCATAGGAGAGTTTCTTGTACAAATGCTCGTTGGCAGCATGCGTCGTATTGGTCGTGATGAGCACGGTGTAGCCATCAGGCGCGGCCTTGGCCACCGCTTGAGCCGCAATCATGCCACTGGCACCGCCTTTGTTTTCCACCACGACCGGCTGCTTGGTTTGCTCGGAAACGGCTTGTCCCAAGGCGCGTGCAAGCTGGTCTGTGGCACTGCCAGCGGCAAACGGAACAACAAAGGTAATAGGCTTGTTTGGAAATTCGCCCTGTGCAAAGGCAAAGGGGCTGAGCGCCAGGCTTGCACCGCATGCAAGAACAGTGCGTCGTGTCGGAAATTTCATGGTTTGTCTCCTAGTGGTTGTTGTAGAGAATTCAGGCGCTCGGGCCGACGAGCAATGACTCGAGATGGCATGGAACCACGACAGGCATTTCAAGCACCCTGAAGCACAGCGTTTTTCCATGGCTGTCCAGGTTCAGCGAGTCATTGACTCCCCCATCCAGCACGTTGTCGAGCACCAGATTCATGGCGTGGAGCTTGGGTAGCAGGTATCGCCGGATATGGCTTGGCTTGCGGTCTGCAAACAGACGAATCACGGCTTGTTCGGTGACTTGTTCGCAGACCACTTCCCACAAATCCGGATGCCATGCAATGACGCTGATGTTGGAGCGGTTCCCTTTGTCACCCGTGCGTCCATGCGCAACTCGGTAAAGGGGAACGGTAAGGGTTGAGTTCATGGCTTACTCCTGATGAGGCTTGGTCCAGTGGAAGCCAGTCGTAATCTGTTGCTGGGGCACCAGGCACGACACCATTCCCAGGCGCTGGCGCATATGGGTGCGAACGCCCCCTCCTCCCGCCGGGCCGCAGCAATACAAGGCGTTTATTTCACGTGGCAGACGCGCCGCGACTGCATGGTCGGCATGCTGCCAGGCCATGCGAAGCCGAACATCCCGAGATTCGCCGGCAATGCCTGCTTCAGTCAGCCAGTCGCTGGTGTCGTTTCCCCAGACGCTGGTTACGCCGATCAGGTCTGTTCTAAGGGGCGCAATATTCGCTAGGCGGCTGGATATGGTCTGGGCGGCCAAACGCGCACGTTCAGCAGCTCTTGGACCTGCGTAGGAGATCTCTCCCTCAGCAAACCACCCTGACTCAAAGCAGACATTGACTTTGAGCATCTCAGGCCTCGGGTGGCCGATGACACCTTCCAGGCGCACCCGGTCAGGTCCGACCGAAATCACTTCTGCCTGGGTGATGTCGGCAACAACGTCTGGCGTGAGGTAGCAGGCAGGGTCATGGATTTCGTAGAGCAGTTGCTCTTTGACCGTGGCTGCAGTGATGCAGCCCCCGGTCAGAGATGGCTTGAAGATCGTGCTGTTGCCCGCGCTGTCGATTTCGGCAATGGGATACCCCAGGCGGTCCATGTCCGGTACATCTTTGTACCCGGGGTCTGCGAAATAGCCGCCAGAGACCTGGGTTCCACATTCCAGCAGATGCCCGGTCATCGTGGCTCGGGCCAGGCGATTCCAGTCATCCCAGGCCCAGCCGAAGTGGGCCATGGCAGGTCCCACAACAAGTGAGGGGTCGGAAACGCGGCCGCACACAACGATGTCTGCACCTGCCAGCAAGGCCTCGGCAATGGGTCGTGCACCTATATAGGCATTGGCGCTCACCAGTTGCTGTTCTGGCATGTCCGAGCCCAGAGCTTTTTCGAGCAGCTGGTAATGCGCGGGGCCGCTGAGGTCATCCCCATGAACCACCGCTATTTGGGGTGGGCGCGTTCCGAGTTCCTTGGCCAATACAGCGATGGCCCGGGCTGCGCCTTGTGGGTTGGCCGCACCAAAGTTGCTGACGATTCGAATGCCATGCGCGAGGCAGTCGGCGAGCACGGGCCGGAGAAACTCCACCATGAGAGGCTCATAGCCTGCATCGGGATTCTGACGACGAGCAAGCTGTGCCAGTGCCAGAGTGCGCTCGGCAAGCGTTTCAAAGATCAGAAAGGCAGGCTTGCTTTGCCGAACCAGCTCCTGCACGACGGGTTTCGCTGCATCAACTCGATCGCCGGAAAAGCCTGCCGCACATCCGATGAGCAATGACGTCGTTTCGTTTTGCACTCTTGTCATGAAACCTCCTGTTGCCCACTATAGAAAAACCGCTATAAGCTGTGAAATCGATTATTGAGATTAATTAATCCGCATTTCAAATGAATCTATCGTCGCGCGATGTGCAGGCATTCCTTGTACTGGCCAAACAAAAGAACTTCACCCAGGCCGCCAGCATGTGCCACCTGTCACAACCGGCTTTCAGTGCACTCATCCGCTCCTTGGAGCAAACGGTAGGGCTCAAGCTTTTCGACCGCAGCACAAGACACGTGGTGCTTACCCGTGAAGGGGAACGATTTCTGCAGTCTGCGGAGCGCCTCGCCGCAGAGTTTGCTGCCTGCGAAAGAGCGATGCGTGATACAGCACAACTGGCCCAGGGACATGTCTCAGTTGCATTGCTGCCATCCCTTGCCGCAGGCTGGCTTCCTGAAGTGCTGAAGGTGTACACGGCCCGGTATCCGGGAGTTCAGCTGGGTGTATTGGACGTGCTGTCCGAGCCATGCATTGCTGCCGTGGCCAATGGAGAGGCGGATTTTGCGCTGGCCGCCATACGCGTGGATACCCCCGACCTGAAGGCAGAGCCGTTTTGCAGTGACGGCTTCTATATGGTGTGCCCTAGCGACCATCCATTGGCGGACAGGGACGCGCTGTCGCTGGAGGATCTGACGCCCTGGCCGTTCATCCACTTGGCACGCCACAGCAGCGTTCGTCAGTATCTGGATGCCGCTTTTTTCCCGCGAAAAATGCAGACTTTCGTTGAAGTTGAGCAATTGGCCACCGTGATGGGGCTAGTGCAAGCCGGACTAGGCATCACCGTAGCTCCCGCGCTGAGCCTGTTTCACTTCGACAAGCCTGGGCTGGTGGCGCGGCACCTGCCGCTGCCGGGTATGGACCGGCAGATCTATATGGTCCGGAAGCGAGAGCGCAGCCTTTCATTGGTTGCTGAAGCGCTCTATCAATTGATGCAGGACATGCCTCCTTCAAACACTTGACTTGGTGCTCTCCGTGAATCAGTCACCCAGCAGCTCTGTGCCTGTACATGCCCCCTCCCCATCTACCGTGACAGGGTTTTATCGAGCCAGTAGCCAACCCTGCAGCCAGTCCTTTGTCGAGGCCAAATACCCGGGCAATAACCACCACCGTGATCAAGCCGGACAAGGCCACCACGACGGCCATCATGATTTCCTTGACCGAATGACGCCCCAAAGAATTGAAAAACTGCGGGCCGCTTTCAAAGCCCACGGCATATATGAACAAGGCGAAAAGCACGGCTTTGATGCCCGAATCGATCTGAATGCCGATCTGGCTGCGCTGCCAATAACGAACCAGCCACACCACCTAATTGGAATGACCCGAAGCGGAACTTGCCGACCCAGTACCCCAGAGCCAGAGACGCGAAAAGTGCGGCCTCTGGTGATTGGTGAAAGATGCTTTTGAGTAAGTCCACGGCCACCTCTACTTCCGGATAAAAGGATCAAGCAACGGAAAGCCCGTCCAGACCCCTAAATGCAGGGGCTTGGAAATGCTTGAACTCAGGAGAAAGCGGTTTGCTATTAGGAAGCGTGGATCGAGATCGCCTATCTCAAAACTGATGCCACGTCCATTGGCTGGGTAGTTTTTTGTCTTCTTCTATTTCTATCCACCATTAAAGACAAAATCGTGCCGAAATGTAGGACGTTACCGATTATTTTTTTCAAAATACTCATGGCTCTCCAGTTACGGCTTGGCATTGACCGCCAATATTGACAAGCCACCGGCATCAACCGGCGGTCAAGCCTTTGGCGCCGAGACTGGATTGAGCTGGATCGCAGCCTGGGCGCCGGCTACCGGTTAGCGCAAGGTTCGTCGGTTTATGGAGCGCCGGGTTGCCGCCAGATTGCTTCGACGCGTCAAGGGTTGGGCCACATTGGGATCCGCTGCATTGGCTGCTGCCGCCAGTCTTTGTTGTGCCTCCAGCAGGCTCTTGAGATCGGCTGCACGCTCCTGCGCCAATGCTGCCGTGTTCTGGGTGGTCTGCAACTGGGCATGCAGATTCAGGATCTCCTGCTCGGATTGTTCAAAGCGAGTCTGCAGCTCTTGATAGCGGGACTCTGCCTTGCGTTCCTGATCCTGCAGGCTTTTTCGCGCTGCGGTGAGTTCCTGCCGCGCACGATCGACCTCGTTGAGCATATGGCGCTCGTTGCCCGCGTACTGTTCGGCCATGCGCTGGCGCTCGGCGGCGGCCGACTGAATTTCCTCGCTGTGCTTTTGCTGCTGCAATTCACGCTGGCGTACGGCATTGCTCAGCTCATCACGTAGCTCTTCCAGGCGCTGATCGCGCTCCTGTAGCGTCTGCTGCATTTCGTCAAGACGCCGGGCCAAGTCTTGGGCGTGATTTTGAGCTGCCTGCAGGGCTTGATTCAGCGCATCTTTTTGCGCTTCCATGGTGGCCTGGCGCTGCGCGAGTTGCTCCTGTTGCGCCACAAATGCCTGCTCTGCAGCTTTCAAAGCCTGTTCGCGAAGATCCAAAGCCTTGCTGGCTGCGGCTTTCGCCTCTTCCTGTGCCGCATTCCAGAGCTCCTCCGCTAGACGCTGCACAGGGTCCGGCACCGATTGCAACACGGAAGGATCCTGCTCTCCCGCCACGCCCAGACGACGGCCCAGCGTTGCAAACCAGGTCTCCAGCATGGGGCTGACCGTATTGGGAGAGCCTCGCCCTATCTGCTGACGCACCCGCTCTATGGTCGGACGCAGCCCCTGGGCTATCAACGCATCCGCTGCAGCCCAGACATCGGACTCCTGAACACCTCTTGACGTAGTTTTGCTTGTATTCATATCTATTCTTCAAATAACTAACGATAAGTGATTGTTATCGCGATCTATGTTTTATATACGTAATACACAATACATCTTATGTATTAAATATTACGTATGAAATTTTCATACAGATGACAACATACATTACCGCGTTTTCAGCATCTGAATTTGTGGATAGGAGGGCGTTTTCCATTGAGGGAGAGAAATTTCTTTGATTCGTCTACACACTCGCCGCCGTGTCACTGGTGCAGCTGCTTGCGACGATCCCGCGTCTCACCTTCGGCATGCCGTGCCAGGTCTTGTAAGCCGCTCTCGGAACTTGCCGCTCAAAGCCGCCCGGCTTCTACAGACTTCTTGACTGGCGCCAATCGACAGCGGTTGGAAGATGAAGTCAGGGCGAAAATAGCGCCATGGATTCAAGCAAGCCCTCGCCCTTCCCTGCTCCCGTGACTTTTGATGCCAACCGCCTGCAGATACAGGATGTCCCTGAGTCCGCTCTTGCCCCCAAAGCGCATGAAGCCATCAAGGAACTGATGCATGAAGGCGAATCCCGCAATACGCGCAGCAGCTATCAAAGCGCCATGCGTTACTGGGCGGCCTGGCATCTGCTGCGTCTGGGCCAGCCCATGCAACTGCCGCTGCAGGTTTCCACGGTGCTGCAATTCATCATCGACCATGCCCAGAGGCAGACCGGCGCGGGCTTGATCCATGAAATGCCGCCCGAAATCGATGAGGCCCTGGTTGCAGCCGGTTACAAGGGCAAAAAAGGGGCGCCTTCACACAGCACGCTGGTGCATCGCATGGCCGTGATGTCCAAGGCCCATCAGGTGCATGCCATGCCCAATCCCTGTCAGGACGGAGCGGTGAAGGAGCTGATGTCACGCACGCGCAAGGCCTATGCAAGGCGCGGCGAGTTGCCGCAGAAAAAAGAGGCGCTGACGCGCGATGTGCTGGAGGAGTTGCTGGCCAGCTGCGACGACAGCTTGCGCGGCCTGCGTGACCGGGCGCTGCTGCTGTTTGCCTGGGCCAGTGGCGGGCGTCGCCGCTCCGAAGTGGCTGGCGCCGATATACGTTTCCTGCGCACCGTAGCTAATGGGGAGTTCATCTACACCCTGAGCCATAGCAAGACCAACCAGAGCGGCACCGATACCCCCGAGAATCACAAGCCCGTTACCGGCCGTGCAGCCATTGCCTTGAGAGCATGGTTGGACGCTGCACGGATCACCGAAGGTCCTATCTTCAGGCGCATCCGCAAAGGAGGCCATGTGGCAGAGCCACTGACTCCCGCTGCCGTGCGCAACATCGTCAAAGAACGCTGTGCGCTGGCCGGTGTGGAAGGAGACTTTTCGGCACACTCGCTGCGTTCGGGATTTGTGACCGAGGCCGGCAGACGCAATCTGCCGCTGGCTGACACCATGGCATTGACCGGGCACCATAGCGTGAACACCGTACTCGGTTACTTCCGTGCCGACTCGGCACTCAACAATCAGGCCGCGCGCATGCTGGACGAGGACTGATCAAGTCCCATCAGCTGCAGCGCAGTCTGATGAATGGCGGATTGCGGATCGGCCAGTTGCAGCGGCAAATCAAAGTGGTTGGTTGCCGGCGCCTCAACCCATTGCCCCGGCAGACAACGCGCCTGCCACGCAGCCAGGTATTCGCGCGACTGGCGCTTGAATTCATGGCTTTCAAACTCGCCACAACTCACGCGCAGCTGGCACTGACCATGCGTACTCGCATCGGGCAGCAGAAAGCGGGGGCTGTTGCGTATCGCGGCAGCATCGTCCAGCTGCATCCAGGCGTTGATATGGGTTGTCAGCAGCGGCTGCAGGTCGAACAGACCGCTCAAGGTCAATACCGATCGAGGCACGGACTGCGCTGGCAGGTCATAGTCTTGCAGCCACCCCTTGGCCAGCAACATGCCTGCCAGATGTCCTCCTGCCGAGCTTCCGCAAACACAGATATTGCGGGCATCACCGCCGTAGATGGTGATATTGCGCACCACCCAGGCATAGGCCTGGCGCATCTGATCGACGATATGGTCCAGTGTGACGGAGGGGGCCAGATCATAGTCAGGCACAACGACGATAGCTCCGTCCCGCGTCAGCGCGGGTGCCATGAATGCCGAATCATTCTTGCTCAAGGCCTTCCAGTAGCCGCCGTGGATGAAGATGAAAACAGGCGCAGCTTGTGCTTTCGCTGCCTGAGTTGCAGGCAGATAGATATCCAGAACATCCGTAGCCCTGGGGCTGTAGCGCTGATTGCGAACTGCGCCAGGCAATGCAAACGCAGCCTGGCTTTCCTGCGTGTAGCGCGCCAGATACGCAAGCGGGTCCTGCACGCTGGCGCGGGCGTTGTATTGGCGGTCGTAGTAAGCAGTCGTGAGGACGGTCGAGATGGGGGGCATTTTTCTGCGCGGCTTTGGGCTTCGGGCGGCGATCATTCGCAGCGCACAGCATAAGCCACGCTGGTAGCTCTCTGGAGCCTCGAAAGCGCCAGTTCTGCGAGTCTGCATCCTCCAATTAGACCTATGCGCCTGTCACTGAGACACATTAAATTACATTCATGCAACTGGAATCAGAGCGTTGGAGCAGGTGTTGAGAAAAGCAAAAATGGGGGCTGGCTGCGTAGCCATGATGTGGGGCCTCTGCGCCCAGGCCGGCGGCCTTGATAGAACGGGCCAGGACCTTGGGCCTTTGTTTGAAAACGGTCGCTATCTTTCTGTCGAAACTTATAGGGTCCAGCCTCGAATTCAGGGCATGGATGTACTGGGAAAGTCCACCGGACAGGTCGCCGACGATTACACTCAATGGGGCTTTGCATACAAGCAGGATGTGAATCCGCGCACCTCGGTGCTGCTCATGTTGAGCAAGCCTTTTGGCCTTGACATTGCTTACAGCCCTCTGCAATCGCCTCTTTTTGGCGGCACTCAGGCCCGCGTGAGCAGCCATGAGCTCATGGGGGCCATGCGCTACCGCTTGGATGAGCACTGGGCTGTTCATGGTGGGCTGCGCCTGCAGCGCACCGAAGGACATGTCGCTCTGGGGGGAATGGTGTTTGGAGCGCTCAATGGATACCGAGTGGATTTCAGACCCAGCACCGAGCCTGGCTACTTGCTGGGCATGAGCTATGAGCGCCCGGATATGGCCTTGCGCGTTGCTGCGACCTATTACTCGGCTATCAAACACAAGATCGCTACCCGTGAAAACCTATGGCCGGGCGAAACAAGGACGGCATCAACTGCCCCGCAAAGTTTCAACCTGGATATCCAGACAGGCATCGCGCCAGGTACCCTGCTCTTTGGACAGATTCGCTGGACCAACTGGTCGCAATTCAGGCTGTATCCGCAGACCCTGGCGGCGGTACTCCCAGGCCACAGCCTGGCAGACATGGAGGACACCACCACCTACACGCTGGGTCTTGGGCAGAGGCTGGCTGCGAACTGGTCAGGCTTTGTCGCCGTGGCTTATGACAAGCGCAGCGACAAGGCCGCGCTGTCGCCATTGCGCCCCACCAATGGCCGTCTTGGCTACACGGTGGGGGTGAGCTATCAGCAAGGGCAGTTCAAGCTCACGCCCTGGCTGAGCTACCAGCGCCTGGGCTCGGTAGACATCTCCAGCGGCGGCACCACTCTGGCAAATTTTGATGCCGAGTCCGCCACGGCGTTCGGGATCAGGCTCGGCTATCAGTTCTAAGAACAATCGCAGCTATCACGCTGCTGCAATCTGGCAGCCGGAGCCCGGAACACTCAGCCCAGCGCTGCGATCACGTCGGCCGGAGCCTGCACCAGCTCGATCAGCACGCCCTCACCTGCAATCGGAAATTCGTCATTGCTCTTGGGATGCAGAAAAGTGATGTCATAGCCTGCCGCGCCCTTGCGAATACCGCCGGGAGCAAATCGCACGCCATTGGCCGTCAGCCATTCCACGGCCTTGGGCAGATCGTCGATCCACAGGCCGATATGGTTCAGCGGCGTGGCGTGCACGGCGGGCTTTTTCTCGATATCCATGGGCTGCATGATGTCCACTTCCACCTTCATCGCGCCCCGCCCCATGGCCAGGATGTCCTCGTCCACGTTTTCGCGCTCGCTCTGGAAGCTGCCGGTCTGCTCCAGACCCAGCATGTCCACCCACAGCTTTTTCATGCGCTGCTTGTCGGTGCCGCCGATGGCGACTTGCTGAATGCCCAGAACCTTGAAAGGACGATTGCTCATGAATGACTCCTTGATTGATAGCTTAAAGCGCAATACTGGTAGGCGCTAGAGCCGGTTTTTATTGAAATATCAGACCTCGCCCAGCAACCAGCTGCTGGCCATGGCAAAGTATTCGCGCAGCCAGGCATTGAAACGCGTGGCCAGAGGGGTTGGAGCCGCCACGGGATACACCTGAGGCAGATCCTGGCGCTTTGCAATGTCCATGGCGCGCATCAGATGAAAGTCGCTGCTTACCATGGCCATGGGTGCATCCGCAGCCACGCCGCGCTCGGCCAGCAAGGGCCGGCTGAGCTTGAGGTTCAGCTCGGTGCTGGTGCTGAGCTTTTCCAGCACCAGCCGCTGCGCAGCAATACCGTGACGCTGCTGCAGATAGCGGGCCATGACCTCGGCCTCCGACTCTTTTTCACCCCAATCGACACCGCCGCAAACGGCGACGAAGGCCTGGGGCTGCAGCTTGGCCAGTTGCGCCGCCTGATCCAGTCGCGCGGCCAGCACCGGCCTTGGGTGGCCGTCGAGCGTGCCGCTGCCCAGCACCACGATGGATTGCACGGGCGGCACCTGCTGCGGCGCAATGCCCAGGTCGGACAAACGGCTCCAGAACCAGAAAAGGCTGAGCAACCACAGCGCAAAGCCAGCCCAGCCCAGCGACCAGAGCCTTTTATGCAAGGGCCTGGCAGCACGCCAGTGCTGCGCCGACCGCCATTTCCAGCTTAGCCACAAGGCCGCGGCACCCAGCATGGCGGGCAACACCACGCCGACATTGAAGTGCCCCATGCCCATCAGTACCAGCGCATCGACAAGCAGCAGCGTCCCCGACAGAGCCAGCAGCGCACGCGCCAATTTGGCAGGGCGGGAAATCGTTGCATCTGCTTTCAATGTCATAGCTGCTAGCTGAGTCTGGATAAAGGATAGAGCCGATCTTATTGAAAATTGGAAGGCCCGCAGAGCCAAAGCCGTGCGGGCTTTTGCTTCGGGGCCTTATGCTCAGACCATATCGGTTCTGAACAGAGGTCCCGAAAAGCTCTCATCACTCGAATTCCAGAATGATGTCGTCCACCGCCAGCGAGTCGCCCTTGGCGGCGCTGATCTTGCTGACCACACCATCCTGGGCTGCGAACAGGATGTTCTCCATCTTCATGGCTTCGATGACGGCCAGCTTCTCGCCGGCCTGCACCTTCTGGCCGGGCTGCACTGCCACGTCGACCAGCAGGCCGGGCATGGGCGAGAGCAGGAATTTGGACAGGTCGGGCGGGGCCTTGTAAGGCATGAGCTTGTGCATCTCGGCGCCCTTGGGCGAGAGCACCAGCACATCGGCTTGCGTGCCGTTGTGGATGACACGCAGAGCCAGCGGGTTCTTGCCGTTGCCGCGCTCGATCTGGCAGGTGAAAGCCTTGCCGTTGCAGACGCCGCGCACCACCAGGTCGCGAATATCGGCATTGCTGCGGAACTCGTAGGCCTTGTCGCCGATCACCACCTTGCAAACGCGCGCCTGGGCATCGAAGTCGGTCACTTCGCCAGTCACATACTGATTCTTGCCTTCAGCGCCCAGAACCACGGCGGTGTACTTCTCGCCCACCTGAACCTGGTGGCCCTGCATCTGGCCGGAGATGGTCGATGCACGCGCACGGTAGCGGCGATTGCGGAACAGGGCCAGAGCCACCAGGAAGTCGGGGTCATCGTGGGGCACGTCCTCGGCATGGAAGCCGTCGGCATAGTGCTGGGCGATGAAGCCGGTGTTGAACTTGCCCGAGACAAAGTCCGGGTGTGCCAGCAGAGCTGCCTGGAACGGGATGTTGGAGCTGATGCCGCGGATGGCAAAGCCGTTGAGCGCTTCGCGGGCCTTGGCGATGGCGTCGTTGCGATCCTTGCCGTGTACGATGAGCTTGGCAATCATCGAGTCGTAGTACATGGGGATCTCGCCGCCGTCGTAGACGCCAGTATCCACACGCACGCCGTTCAGATGCTCGGTATCGGACTGCCACATGGTCTGCTCGGGCGGCGCAAAGCGCACCAGACGACCGGTCGAAGGCAGGAAATTGCGGAACGGGTCTTCGGCGTTGATACGGCACTCGATGGCCCAGCCGTCGCGCTTCACATCGGCCTGGGCAAAGGACAGTTTTTCACCGGCGGCCACACGAATCATCTGCTCGACGAGATCGAGGCCAGTGATGCATTCGGTCACCGGGTGCTCCACCTGCAGACGGGTATTCATCTCCAGGAAGTAGAAGTCCTGGTCCTTGCCGACCACGAACTCCACGGTGCCAGCGCTCTGGTACTTGACAGCCTTGGCCAGGGCCACGGCTTGCTCGCCCATGGCCTTGCGGGTTTCGTCACTGATGAAGGGCGAAGGCGCTTCCTCGATCACCTTCTGGTGACGACGCTGGATCGAGCATTCGCGCTCGTTCAGGTAAACCACATTGCCGTGGCTGTCGCCCAAAATCTGGATTTCGATATGGCGGGGCTCCTGCACGAACTTCTCGATGAAGATGCGGTCGTCGCCAAAGCTGTTGCGCGCTTCGTTCTGGCAAGAGGCAAAGCCTTCAAAAGCTTCCTTGTCGTTGAAGGCCACGCGCAAACCCTTGCCGCCACCACCGGCCGAGGCCTTGATCATCACCGGGTAGCCAATGCCCTTGGCGATTTCCACGGCCTGCTCGGGGCCCGCGATGGCGTCGTTGTAGCCGGGGATGGTGTTGACCTGGGCTTCGCCGGCCAGCTTCTTGGAAGCGATCTTGTCGCCCATGGCAGCAATGGAATGCGACTTGGGGCCGATGAAGGCAATGCCCTCTTCTTCGCAGCGCTTGGCAAAGCCCTCGTTTTCCGACAGGAAACCGTAGCCGGGGTGCACTGCCTGTGCGCCGGTCTGCTTGCAGGCTTCAATGATTTTCTCGCCCAGCAGATAGGACTCGCGGCTGGGAGCAGGACCGAGGCGTACGGCCTCGTCGGCCAGCTTGACATGGCGTGCGTCCTTGTCGGCGTCGGAATAGACCGCCACGGTCTGGATGCCCATCTTGCGCGCGGTGGCGATGACTCGGCACGCGATCTCGCCACGGTTGGCGATCAGAATCTTGGTAAACATGGATATATCTCCTGGTTCTTCTTGTTCTTACAGAGGGATGTTCCCGTGCTTGCGCCAGGGGTTGTCCAGCTGCTTGTTCTTGAGCATCTCCAGTGAGCGGCAGATGCGCTTGCGCGTTTCATGCGGCTGGATCACATCGTCGATAAAGCCACGGGCGCCGGCCACAAAGGGGTTCGCAAAGCGTTCCTTGTATTCCGCTTCGCGCGCGGCCAGCTTCACCGGATCGTTCTTGTCTTCTCGGAAGATGATCTCCACAGCGCCCTTGGCGCCCATCACGGCGATTTCGGCATGGGGCCAGGCCAGGTTCACGTCGCCGCGCAAATGCTTGGAGGCCATCACGTCGTAGGCGCCGCCATAGGCCTTGCGCGTGATGACGGTGATCTTCGGCACCGTGGCTTCGGCATACGCATACAGCAGCTTGGCGCCGTGCTTGATGATGCCGCCGTATTCCTGAGAGGTGCCGGGCATGAAACCGGGCACGTCCACAAAGGTGACCACGGGGATGTTGAAGGCATCGCAAAAGCGCACGAAGCGCGCGGCCTTGATGGAGGATTTGATGTCCAGGCAGCCAGCCAGCACCAGGGGCTGATTGGCCACGACGCCCACGGTCTGGCCGGCCATGCGGGCAAAACCGATGATGATGTTCTTGGCGTACTCGGGCTGCAGCTCGAAGAAATCGCCATCGTCCACGGTCTTGAGAATCAGCTCCTTCATGTCGTAGGGCTTGTTGGCGTTTTCAGGCACCAGCGTATCCAGCGACATGTCGGCGCGGCCCACGGGGTCTGTGGTTTCGCGCACGGGAGCCTTTTCCTTGTTGTTCAAGGGCAGGTAGTTATAGAGGCGACGCAGCATCATCAGTGCTTCCACGTCGTTGTCGAAAGCCATGTCGGCTACGCCGCTCTTGGTGGTGTGGGTGATGGCTCCGCCCAGCTCTTCGGCCGTGACTTCCTCGTGGGTCACGGTCTTCACGACTTCGGGCCCGGTCACGAACATATAGGAGCTGTCCTTGACCATGAAGATGAAGTCGGTCATGGCCGGCGAGTACACGGCGCCGCCGGCGCTGGGGCCCATGATCATGGAGATCTGGGGCACCACGCCCGAGGCCAGCACATTCTTCTGGAACACATCGGCATAGCCGCCCAGAGAGGCAACCCCTTCCTGGATACGCGCACCACCCGAGTCGTTGAGGCCGATGACGGGGGCGCCGACCTTCATGGCCTGATCCATCACCTTGCAGATTTTCTCGGCATGGGTTTCGGACAGCGCACCGCCGAACACCGTGAAGTCCTGGCTGAACACAAAGACCAGACGGCCGTTGATCATGCCGTAGCCGGTGACCACGCCGTCTCCGGGGATCTTGGTGTTTTCCATGCCAAAGTCCGTGCAGCGGTGCTCCACGAACATATCCCATTCTTCAAAAGTGCCGTCGTCCAGCAGCAGCTCGATACGCTCGCGCGCCGTCAGCTTGCCTTTCTTGTGCTGCGCATCGATGCGCTTTTGTCCCCCACCCAACCGAGCGAGTTCTCGCTTGGCTTCCAGCTGCTTCAGGATATCGTCTTGCATGCTTGTCCTCTAACGTGATTTGGGTTGCTTGTCTCGCAATGGTGATGCTGCGATGCTATGGTAATAAGAGCTGCTAGCGCCTACTGCATTTGGGCTAGAAGCAGATTTCTTGCTGCGGTACTGGCGGCGATACGACCCGCAGCCACATCGTCCTGAAGGACGGGGAGCATGGCCTTGACCTGCGGATGCTGGCGAAACGCCTGCTTGAGGCCGAAATCGATGCGCTCCCACATCCAGGCCAGGGCCTGCTTCTCGCGGCGCAGGGCCAGGCGGCCGTTGGCGGTTTGCAGCTCCCTGAAGCTGCTGACTGCAGCCCAGAAGCCCTCCACCCCTTGCCCAAGCAAGGCACTGATCTGCAGCACCCGCGGCTGCCACAGCGCGCCGGTGTTGGCGTGATCGGGGTTGCCGTGCATGCCCAGCAGGCGCAGGCTCGATGTGATCTGGGCCTGAGCACGTGTAGCGGCATGGGGGTCGATGTCGGCCTTGTTGATGACCACCAGGTCGGCCAGCTCCATCACGCCCTTTTTGATGGCCTGCAGGTCGTCGCCCGCATTGGGCAGTTGCAGCACGCAGAACATGTCCGTCATGCCGTGCACGGCGATCTCGCTCTGACCCACGCCCACGGTCTCGACGATGACCACGTCGTAACCGGCGGCTTCGCAGACCAGCATGGCCTCGCGCGTCTTTTCGGCCACACCGCCCAGCGTGCCGCTGCTGGGGCTGGGACGGATATAGGCCTCCAGCCGCATGGACAGTTGCTCCATGCGGGTCTTGTCGCCGAGGATGGAGCCGCCCGAGACGGTGCTGGACGGATCGATCGCCAGCACGGCCACACGCAGCCCCTTCTCTATCAGGAACAGGCCCAGGGCTTCGATGAAGGTGGATTTGCCGACGCCCGGCACGCCACTGATGCCAAGGCGAAATGCCTTGCCCGTGTGCGGCAACAGAGCGGTGAGCAGACCGTCAGCCTGTTCACGGTGGTCGGCCCGGGAGGATTCAAGCAAGGTAATGGCCTTGGCCATGGCCCGGCGCTGCACGGCGGGATTGCCGTGCAGGATGCCGTCTTGCATTTGCTCAGGGGTCACGTTGCGATCGCCTTTGCTATCGATGCTTGCCGGCCGATCAGAGACCATTGGCCTTCTTGATCTGCTCCAGCACATCCTTGGCGCTGGCAGGAATGGGGGTGCCGGGGCCGTATACGCCCTTGACGCCCGCGTTGTAGAGGAAATCATAGTCCTGAGCGGGAATAACGCCGCCCACGAAGACGATGATGTCGTCCGCACCCTGCTTCTTGAGCTCGGCAATGATGGCCGGCACCAAGGTCTTGTGCCCGGCGGCCAGAGTGGAGACACCCACGGCGTGCACATCGTTCTCGATGGCTTGGCGAGCGCATTCTTCGGGTGTCTGGAACAGCGGCCCCATGTCCACGTCGAAACCCAAGTCGGCAAAAGCGGTTGCGACCACCTTGGCCCCGCGGTCGTGACCGTCCTGACCCAGCTTGGCAATCATCACGCGGGGACGGCGCCCCATGGCCTGCGAAGCGGTGTTGATTTCTTCCTTGAGCTTGTCCCAGCCTTCGGCTGAGTCATAAGCGGCAGCATACACACCGGTCACCTTCTGGGTATCGGCGCGGTGGCGGCCAAACGCCTTTTCCATCGCGTCGGAAACTTCACCTACAGTGGCACGCAGGCGCACGGCCTTGATGGACAGATCCAGCAGATTGCCCTCGCCGGACTCTGCCGCTGCCGTGATGGCGGCCAGCGCAGCTTCCACTTGGGCAGCATCGCGCTTAGCCTTGATATTCTTGAGCCGCGCAATCTGGCTGTCACGCACCTTGACATTGTCCACTTCCAGAATGTCGACCGGGTCTTCCTTGGCCAGCTTGTACTTGTTGACGCCGACGATGACTTCCTTGCCCGAGTCGATACGCGCCTGCTTCTCGGCGGCGGCAGCCTCGATCTTGAGCTTGGCCCAGCCGCTATCCACCGCGGCAGTCATGCCGCCCATGGCATCGACCTCCTCGATAATGGCCCAGGCCTTGTCGGCCATTTCCTGGGTCAGTTTTTCCATCATGTAGGAGCCGGCCCAGGGGTCGATCACATTGGTGATATGGGTCTCTTCCTGAATGATCAGCTGCGTGTTGCGGGCAATACGGGCAGAGAACTCCGTGGGCAGAGCAATGGCCTCGTCCAGCGCATTGGTGTGCAGGGACTGGGTGCCGCCAAACACGGCCGCCATGGCTTCGATAGTGGTGCGAACCACGTTGTTGTAAGGGTCCTGCTCGGTCAGCGACCAGCCCGAAGTCTGGCTATGGGTGCGCAGCATCAGGCTCTTGGGGTTCTTGGCGTCAAAGCCCTTCATGATGCGGCACCACAGCAGGCGCGCGGCACGCATTTTGGCCACTTCCAGGTAGAAATTCATGCCCACGGCCCAGAAGAAGGACAGACGGCCCGCAAAAGCGTCCACGTCCATGCCCTTGGCAATGGCTGTCTTCACATATTCCTTGCCGTCGGCCAGCGTGAAAGCCATCTCCAGCGCCTGGTTGGCGCCGGCTTCCTGCATGTGGTAGCCCGAGATCGAGATCGAGTTGAACTTTGGCATGTTCTGGCTCGTGTACTCGATGATGTCGCCAATGATCTTCATCGACGGCTTGGGCGGATAGATATAGGTGTTGCGCACCATGAACTCTTTCAGAATATCGTTCTGAATCGTTCCGGCGAGTTGGTCCTGCGAAACACCCTGCTCTTCGGCGGCTACCACATAGCCGGCCAGCACGGGCAGCACGGCGCCGTTCATGGTCATGGAAACGGACACCTTGTCCAGGGGGATCTCGTTGAAGAGGATCTTCATATCCTCGACGGAGTCAATCGCCACACCGGCCTTGCCCACATCCCCCGTCACGCGTGGATGGTCAGAGTCGTAGCCACGGTGCGTAGCCAGGTCAAAAGCGACGGAGACGCCTTGACCGCCGGCAGCCAGGGCCTTGCGATAGAAGGCATTGGATTCTTCGGCGGTGGAGAATCCGGCGTACTGGCGAATGGTCCAGGGCCGGCCTGCATACATGGTGGCCTGGGGGCCGCGGATATAAGGTGCAAATCCCGGCAGCGTGTTGGTAAAAGGCAGATCGGCAGTGTCTTCGGCCGTATAAAGCGGCTTGACGATAATGCCGTCCGGCGTGACCCAGTTCAGGTTGTTGATGTCGCCACCGGGGGCCGCCTTGTTGGCGGCCTTGTTCCAGGCTTGCAGATCAGCGGGTGCAAATTCTTGTGGGTCCTGTGCCGGATTCTCTTGGCTCATGTTGTCTCTCGTATGCGGTGCGCGCAGTGAAGTTTGGAATTGCGGTGAACTACCTAGATGCGCCTAGTGTACATGATTCATAATTATGAATTCAAAATACTTGCAGCATATAATCTCGCGTAATGACAAGCAAAACACTTACTCCTCTTGCGCTATATGAGCAGGTCGCCGAGCAGTTGCGTCAACGCATCTTCCGGCGAGAGCTTGAGCCAGGAGCCTGGATCGACGAACTCAAGATTGCCGAGGAATACGGCATCAGCCGCACTCCCCTGCGCGAGGCACTGAAAGTACTGGCCGCTGAAGGCCTGGTGACGATGAAGCTGCGTCGAGGCGCTTACGTGACCGAGGTATCGCGCAAGGACATCTCCGACGTCTATCGATTGCTGAGTCTGCTGGAGGCAGATGCTGCGGCCGAGGTTGCCGGCAAGGCCACGGACGAGCAATTGCAGCGTCTGCAGCAGACCCACGAGGAGTTGAAGCGGAACACAGCCGACGCCGAGCGGTTTTTTGCGCTCAACGAGAGCTTTCACATGCAGATTCTCGATATTGCCGATAACCGCTGGCGTAACCAGCTGGTGGCCGATTTGCGCAAGGTCATGAAGCTGAACCGTCACAAATCGCTGTTCAAACAAGGCCGTATTGAAGACTCCCTGGCAGAGCACGAAGCCATCATGCAAGCACTGCTGAAGCGCGATCCGAAAATTGCCATGAGCGCAGTGCAGCAGCATTTCTCAAATGGACTCGACGCTGCGATCTAAAAGATCCATGTTCGATCCGTTCTAGTATTTATCCTACAAATTTGAAATATTGGATTACCCACTTCATGCGATGCTTGTCAGGTAACTGAATGTGCTTTCAGTGTTACAGGACCATGATTCATGCTGGCGCAATTTTTCTGGAGCCCGTCTGCCGACGCTCACGTGCTAAAGGGTGAATATGACCCCTTCCTTGTGACCTTATCGCTGGCAGTTTGCTGGATTGCCTCTGGTCAAGCTTTGCGCCATGCTGCTTTTGCCAGACTGGCCACATCAAGGCAGTTGCGCAACTGGTCCATTGTGAGCGGGTCGCTGGCACTGGGCATAGGCATCTGGGCCATGCATTTCATCGGCATGCTTGCTTATTCTATGCATGCTGTAGTTCAGTATGATTTGCCGGTCACCGTCTTCTCCATCATTCCAGGTATCGCGGCATCAGCAGTGGCCCTTGCCTTGCTGGCTCACAATGAACTCAATCTCAGGCAATTGGCATTAGGTGGCTTGACGGTTGGTATCGGCATTGCTGCAATGCATTACAGCGGCATGGCAGCAATGCGCATGCCTGCCACGCACCAGTATTCACCACTCTGGTTTGCCATTTCTCTCATTGTTGGCGTAGCGCTGGCCACTTTGGCGCTCTGGATTCGTTTCGGGCTGGCACGCTTCAACCTCAAACAAGACCACTGGCGCAAAACACTGGCGGCCATCATCATGGGCGCCGCGATCTCAGGCATGCATTACACAGCCATGCTGGCGCTGCGAGTCACGGCCGAGCATGAAACGTATGACGCGGCATCATCGAACGATCGTTTGATTCTGGCGCTGACCATTGCCGTGATTACTCTGCTATTTGGCGGACTGATTGCACAGGCCAATGCCTTGATTCAGTACCGCAGTCGCTGGCAGAAAGTGGATATGAATGAAGCCCGACTGCAAGCTTTGGTGAATATGGCAGCAGATGGAATTATCTGCATCGATAATCGGGGATGCGTAACGGATTACAACCCAGCAGCTGAGGTCATATTCGGCTGGAGTCCAGATGAAGTATTGGGCCAGAACGTGAAAATGCTCATGCCCGCAGCGCTGTTCAACCAGCATGATCATTATCTGGAGCAGCATGAAGCCGGCCAGCGAAACAACGCGCCACCTCTGAAGAACAAAATTTCAGAGGTGCTTGGCCAGCACAAGGACGGTACGCTGATTCCCATGCGCCTGGCCTTGAGCCAAGCCGAGGCCCGGGGTCAGCGCATGTATATAGGCCTTCTGACCGATCTCTCAGACCGCAAGCGAACCGAACGACAACTACATATAGCTGCCACGGTATTCAATCATTCCTTCGAAGGCATGGTGGTCCTTGATGCGAACCGGAAAATTGTAGACATCAACCCGGCCTTTGCACGTATCAGCGGCTTGAACCGCCAGGCAGCGAAGAACAAGGAGTTCTCCAGTCTTTTCATTCACGACGATGACAACACGGTGGTCCAGTGGTCGCAGATCTGGACGGAAATCGGTAAAAAAGGGCACTGGCAAGGCCTTCGCGTGATGCACCATGACGGGAACCGCCATCAGATTTCCCTGACGGCAGTACGCGACGAGCAGCAGCGCCTGCACCATTACATCGCCGTCTGCTATCAAAGCATCGATATCCCGCTCGGAGCCACAATCTGAGTCCTATACCGGCCTGAATCTCTCTAGCGCTATCATTCACGTAGCGGGAAATTTCCCGCTTCCTGAAGGCAAGCGCATGAACCAAGCAAGTGAAACCGATGTACTGGGTCTCCAAGCAGAGAAACAGCATTTGACTATCGAGCAAGTGCAAACCTTGCCAGAGCTTCTGGCCATGCGCGTTCGCTGCACGCCATCGGCCGAGGCTTACAGAGAGTTTGATGAGAGCACAAATGCCTGGAAAAGCCTGAGCTGGGCCGAAACTGCCAAACGTGTCGCTCTGTGGAGCCGCGCCCTGTGCGCCTCGAATCTTCCTGTCGGTGCAAGGGTTGCAATCTTGCTGCCCAATGGCTTTGATGCAATGACCATCGACCAGGCCTGTCTGCGTTGTGGTTACGTGCCAGTTCCTCTGCATGCCATCGACAATGCCGGAAGCATTGCATACATCCTGGCCGACTCGGGTGCTTCCTTGCTGGTCGTGGCCGACGCCAAGGCCTGGCAGAGAATCTGTGCTACAGGTCAGGACCTGCCGGGACTCCAGGCCGTTATTCACGCACAGCAAGGCCGTCCGATCGATTCGTCGAACGCTTACGTCGTACCTGTCGAGCAAGCAGAGCAGGACTCAGTCAAGGTCTTGCAGCGTAAGCCGGTCATTGTTTTGTCTGCCTGGCTTCAGGCTGGTCAGCGGCATACCTCTGCCCTCCCCCTGCCACCAAATAAAACGGAGTTGGCGGGCATTGTCTACACCTCCGGAACGACGGGAAAGCCCAAGGGCGTCATGCTCACTCACGACAACGTGGTCAGTGATTTACACGCGGTGATGCAGCGTGTGAAGGCCTTCCCTGAGGACGTCTTTCTCTCGTTTCTGCCGCTCTCACACACTTTCGAGCGAACTGCGGGCTACTACCTGGCCGTTGCTACCGGTTCCTGCGTCGCGTACGCACGCTCTGTTGCACAACTCGCACAGGATATGAAGCAGGTCAAGCCGACCGTACTGATCTCAGTGCCTCGCATCTATGAACGTGTTTATGCCAAGGTCCAAGAGTCGCTTGCTTCCAGCCCTTTCAAGCACAAGCTGTTCGACGCGGCAGTCAACAAAGGCTGGAAGAGCTTCTGCGCTCATCAAGGCATGCCCTTGGGCGAGCAACCGGAAGCCAAGGCGAGCTGGGCTTCTGCCTTGCCCGGCTGGCTTTTGCGCAAACTTGTCGCCCAGCCTCTACTTGCGCAGTTTGGAGGCCGACTTCGCGTCGCTGTGAGTGGCGGAGCCCCGCTGTCTCCGACAATTGCGCGCACTTTTCTGGGCCTGGGCCTGCCCATGGTGCAAGGCTATGGCATGACCGAAACCGCTCCTGTGGTCAGCGCCAACGGACTCGACGATAACTGGCCGGATACCGTTGGCCATGTACTACCGGGAATTGAGGTCCGAATTGGTGATGATCAGGAGTTGCAGGTGTCTGGCCCGGTAGTGATGCGCGGTTACTGGAATCGTCCGGAAGACACCGCCAAAGCCTTTACCGCCGATGGCTGGCTGAGAACCGGTGACCAGGCTTCAATCGAAAATGGCCGTATCCGAATCAAAGGTCGCATCAAGGAAATCATTGTTACATCGACGGGTGAGAAAGTGCCTCCCAATGATGTGGAGCAGGCCATCCTCGTCGATCCCCTGTTTGAGCAAGTGTTTGTAGTTGGCGAGGATCGTCCGTTCATCGCCTGTATCGCGGTTGTTGGCCAAGTGGAATGGGAAATGCTTGCCAGGAGTGTTGGACTGAACCCGAATGACGGATCCAGTCTGCAGCATGCAGCGGCAGAGAGAGAAGCGCTGGCCCGAATAGAGAGGCAGACACGCAGCTTCGCCCGTTATGCGGTGCCCAGAGCCATCCACCTGGTCAGGGATAGTTGGAACATTGACAACGGCCTGATGACCCCTACCCTCAAGCTCAAGCGAAAGAACCTGATGACCCACTACCAAGACGCTATCGAGCAGATGTACGTCAAGCCCATTGACAGCTGGAAGACAAAGACTCATTAATCGATCGAGAAGGGTTTAAGGAGCCCTTGTAAAACTCATGTAAGTTACATTAAATATGGTTAGTCAATTCAAATTCGGTTGCTAACTTCATACTCACCGACCTTCTCTCTTCTTCAGCCATTCGATAACGATGTCTGACACTGGCTTCTCATAGCCACGGTAATCATGCTTTGCTCCAGGAACCTCCACTTGCACAAAGTTCTCGGAAACGAGGGACTTGCGAAAAGATGCTGCTCTAGCATCCATTTCGTTGTCACCATACACATCGATAACTGGAAGCTTCACTTTTCGCAGATTTAGATTGGTGTTAACAGGTTCCTTGCCTCCCGCAGTCAATCCGACCCCGATGAAACCTACAACCGGCGCAGTGGAGCGGCCCCATTGATCTGAGGACAGGTAAACCCTCTTAACCTAAGAGGTAGTCTTGTGACTGTATTTATGCCTAGTCCTAAAAATCTAACGAACGTAGAGGTGCTGGGGCCGCAGAAGCGCCG
>NZ_VOQT01000033.1:0-25044 GCF_008121555.1 Comamonas sp. Z1 | reverse complement strand
TGTGGACTTACAATCACGAGCGCCCAAATATGGCATTGGGCGGCTTTACCCCGAAGCAGCGGCTGGCCATGGCCGCTTAGTTTCTACTTCTGCCGACTGTGGAAAACGGGGGCATTACCCTTGGAGCGCCAGCTGACCTGGAAATCCTCGGCCTTCACATGGCCCTTGGCCACCGCCGTCTGGAAGATGGGATCGGCCACGGCCGCCGCATCCACCTTGCCGTTGGCCACGGCCATGATGCTGGCGTCATGCGAGCCCGAGAAGATCACGCGGGAGAAATACTTGTCGGTATCGATGCCCTCGCCCTTGAGGCCGGCCTTGGGAAACAGATGGCCCGATGCCGAGCTGGGATCGACAAAGGCAAAGGTCTTGCCCTGCAACTGGGGCACGGTAGCAAGGCCCTTGTCTTTTTTGCTGATGATGATGCTGTTGTACGAGCTCTTGCCCGACTTCTTGGCCACGGGAATGGCAAAGGCCTCGGCATTTGCCAGCTGGCTGGCCAGCACATAGGAGAAGGGCCCGAAGTAGGCCACGTCGATCTTGCCCGAGCGCATGGCTTCGATCACGCCGTTGTAGTCATTGGCCACAAAGGGCTTGATCTTCAGCCCGGTCTTGGCGGCCAGCTGGTCCATGACCTGCTGGCTGGCGCGCATCATGGCCTGGGCATCCTCGGAAGGGATCAGGCCCACGCGCAGCTCGGCGGGTTGCTGCGCCATGACGCCGGTGGTGGCGGCCAGGGCCAGGCTGGCGGCTGCGGCTTTAAGCCAGGTGTTGCGGGTCATCGTCATGGATTTCATCCTTTGCAAGTGCGTCTGTAGAGTGCGGCTGAGCTGCCGCCATCGCACCGTCACTGCAGTGCGTTGACGCAAATATTAGGGACGACATATGACTGTCATGTGAAGGTTTCAGAATCAGTTTTGACAGCTTCCATAGATCAAACCTTGAGATGAAACCTGCATGAGCACCGCCCGCTATCGAGCCTTTATCGCCGTGGCCCAGCAAGGCAGCCTGAGCGCGGCGGCCCGCGCCCTGGGCGTCAGCCAGCCCACGGTCTCCAGCCAGATAGCCACGCTGGAGCGGCAAAGCCAGATCGAGCTCTTCCATCGCCAGGGCTATCGCATGACGCTCACCGGCGCCGGCCACAAGCTCATGACGCTGGCACAGAAGCTGCTGGCACTGGAGGCGGAAACAGAATTCTTTCTGCGCGACTCGGGCCAGCTCAACCAGGGCGAGCTCAAGATCGGCGCCGTGGGGCCGTTTCACGTGATCGAGATGGTGGCGGCCTACAGCGCCCGCCATCCCGGCATGAAGCTGTCGATTCGCATGGGCAACTCGCAGCAGGTGCTGCACGATCTGGAGAACTACACCACCGATGTGGCGGTGCTGGCCGGTCTCTATGACAGGCCCGAGCTGCTGGTGCGCGAATACGCGCGTCACGCCATCATCCTGTTTGCCCATATCGACCATCCGCTGGCAAGGCGCGAGCAAGTCGAGTTGGGCGAGCTGCACGGCCTGCCGCTCTTGCTTCGTGAGCAAGGCTCGACCACGCGCACCGCTATCGAGAAAGCGCTGCAGGCAGCCGGCGTGAAGCCCCGCACCCAGCTGGAGATCGGCAGCCGCGAAGCCATACGCGAGGCCGTGGCGCGCGGCCTGGGCATCGGCGCCGTGTCCGAAGCCGAATTCATCGCCGACCCGCGCTTCAGGCCCGTGCGCATTGCCGGCGACCCGGCCAGCACCACCACCTATGTCTATTGCATGAAGGAGCGCAGCGAAAGTCTGCTGGTGCGCTCCTTCCTCAAGGCCATTGAAGGCAGCGCGGCTCCCAATCTGCCTGTACTACTGACCGCTCCAAAACCCTTGATCGCTCCAACGGCCAAGAAGCTGGCGTAATTCGTCAAACCCTCTGCTCCCCTTGCGCCGAGAATTTTTTGACAGTGCTGCCCGGGCACCTCGGCCAGAACTCTCTCGCCGGGACAGTGCGGCGGCCCGTGGCGCAGGCACAGCGGTGGCTGCCGGGCAGTCAAAAAAACAGAGGAGATAATGATGAAACAAACCATGCTCTGGAGGGCCGTTGCTCTGGCAACCGGCCTGAGCCTGAGTGCAGCGACCATGGCGCAGCAAGCGCCCTGGCCCGTCAAGCCCATACGCCTGGTGGTGGGCGGCCCGGCCGGCGGCAATGCCGACTCGCTGGCACGCCTGTTGGCCGACGGCATGCAAAAGCAGCTGGGCAAGCCCGTGATTGTCGAATCCAAGTCCGGAGCGGCCGGCGTGCTGGCCGTCAACGACCTGCTCGCCAACGGCAAGGACGCCCACACGTTCTTGCTGATCCAGGGCGGCATAGTCAGCGAGACGCCGCTGGCCTACAAAGTCAGCTATCAGCCCTTCAAGGATCTGAAACCTCTGGCCCAGCTCAGCCGCAACGGTCTGGTGCTGATTGCCAACAAGGACTTCCCGGCCAGCAATCTGCAGCAACTCGGCGACTACGGCAAAAAGCAGGCCGACGGACTGGACTTTGCCTCGTATGCCACAGGCATGCGCGGCCATACCTCGGGCATGCTGCTGGGGCAGTTGCTCAATATCAAGATGAAGCACCTGGGCTACAAGGGCTCCCCTCCGGCACTCAGCGACCTGATGGGCGGCCATGTGCCGCTGATGATGGACGGGCTCACCACCGCCCTGCCGCTGATCAAGGCCGGCAAGGTCAAGCCGCTGGCCGTGAACTACCCTACGCGCATGGTCCAACTGCCCGATGTGCCCACTTTCAAGGAACTGGGCTACCCGCAACTGTCCGAAGTAAGCTGGTTCGGCGTCTGGTCGCGCCCGGATATCCCTGCCGATGTGCAGGCCAGGGTCAGAGAGATCGCGCTGCAGTATTTCAAGCAGCCCCAGGTCGAGGCCAGGCTCAGGGACATGGGCATGGAGTCGGGCACCGACGCGACCCCGGAAGCGCTGATGAACGAACTGCAGAAGGCCTATCAGCGCCAGCAGGCCTTGCTCAAGTCCATTGATTACCAAGCTCAGTAAACAGTTCAGGCGCCCAAAAGGCCGGAGTCACGCCAGATTCCGGCTTCTTGCAACCGGGTAGCTGCAGCTCGCTGCGTCGACCCGTTCCGAGTCGGCACGCAACGGACTGAGACGAAACATCAGAAAAGACTTTGCTGCGGCGACAGAAAGGAATGATGGTACTGATCGCAGTCCAGTTGCACGCGCTCACGGTTCAGCCCAAGCTTGCGGCAGGCCAGTGCAAAGCGTTGCGCCAGCATATCGGCCCAGGCGCCCGCTCCCTTCATGCGCTGGCCAAACCTGCTGTTGTAGACCTTGCCGTCGGCTCTGCCCGCTTCGCTGATCCCATGCAGATCCCGCACCCGCTCCATCACGCGTTGGGCGCGCTCGGGATAGTGCAGCGTCAGCCATTCATTGAACAGCGGAGCCACTTCCCACGGCAGACGCAGCACTGCATAAAAAGCCTGTCTTGCACCGGCCTCGCTGGCTGCGGCCAGCACCTGCTCCATATCGTCGTTCAGGAACGGAATCTGCGGCGCCAGGCTGACGCCTACGGGTATGCCCGCCTCGCTCAGGGTCCGAATCATGCGCAGCCGCCGATGCGGTGCGGCGGCGCGTGGTTCCAGCTGCCGGGCCAGCTCGGGCTGCAAGGTGGTCAGCGTCACATAAACGGCCACCAGATGCTGCTGTGCCAGCGGCACCAGCAAATCAAGGTCGCGTTCGATGCCGCTGCCCTTGGTGACGATGGAAAACGGATGCCTGGCCTGCGCCAGGACCTCTATCACGCGGCGCGTCAACCCGACTTCGCGCTCCACAGGCTGGTAGCAGTCCGTGACCGAGCCGAGCATGATGGGGGCCGCCACATGGCTGGACCGGGATAACTCGGCGCGCAGCACCTCGGGCAGGTTCTGCTTGGCAATCAGCCGGGTTTCGAAATCCAGACCCGGCGAATAGCCCAGATAGCCATGCGTGGGCCGGGCATAGCAATAGATGCATCCGTGCTCGCATCCTCTATAGGGATTGAGCCCCAGATGAAAAGGCAGATCCGGCGATTCGTGGCGGCTCAGGGCTGATTTAGCCCGCTCCCACTCCAGATGGGTGCACCAGGTCTTGACCTCCTCACCCTCTTCGCTTCCTTCATCCTGTTCGGACTTGCCCCAGCCATCATCGAAACCCTGGCGCAGCTCCCGTGCAAACCGGTGCGTGATCTGGCTGGTAGCCCCTCGCCCCTTGATGAGCCGCACCGGCACATCGGTCCGAATGGATTCCAGTCCAGAGGATGAGGAAAGTTTCTTCATAAAACAACTGTACATAAATACAGCTATTCATTGCAAGAAATGGGCACTGACCATGGCTGCATCCCGGTCAATACGGTGAGGGTTGATTGAGTCAGATTTGGATGAAAAATGACTGCGCCCAGTGCTCTACAGGCTTAGCACGCTCCATTAACTAGAGCAAGTTCAAAGTCAATCCGCACTCAGTGAGTGCGAGATGGCTTGGCAGTTTGCGATTCAGCGCCGACAATCCCTTCAATGCACCAAGTTGGTGCCTTTCACTGAATGCCTTGGCCCGGACAACACCGTTGCCCGGGCTTTTGTCCGTTTGCGCAACGCCAAAGCGCCAACCACACCATCTCGCAAGGGAGTTACTACATGGAGCGCAAGCCCAATATCACTCTGTCCTCCTTGGACCTGGATCGCATTGAATCGCTGCTGGAAAAGAACAACAGCCAGTTCCCCGGCCGTGATGCACTGGAGGCGGAGCTGGACCGCGCGGATGTACTCGACCCCGCAGAAATACCCGCCAACGTGGTGACGATGAACTCCACCGTGCGCTTCACCATTCTCGAGATCGCCAAGACCAATACGCTGACACTGGTCTACCCCAAGGATATGGATGGCAGCGCCGACAAGGTCTCCATCTTTGCGCCGGTAGGCATCGCCCTGCTGGGCCTGTCAGTGGGCGATGAGTTCAAGATGCCCAGCCCTACCGGCCAGGTAACCGTGCGTGTGGATGCCATCGAGTTCCAGCCCGAAAGCGCGGGCGAGCTCCATCGCTGAACCGGCTCACCCAACAAAAAAGCAGCTCACCGGAGCTGCTTTTTTGTTGCCTGGATCAGACTCAGCGCAAGCCGGCCAGCATGGTGGTCAGCAGACCCGCGCCGATCAGGCCTGCCTGCCAGCGCAGGGCCTGACTCCATGACGAAACATGGCGCTCCACCAATTGATACAGCGCGTAGCCGGCAGTCAGTGAAAGCACAAAGGCAAACGGGATGCCCACCACGGCGGCGGTGACCGAACCGTGCCAGAAATGGTTGACCACTGCGTTGACCAGCAGGCAGATGGAAAAGTGAATCAGAAATACCGAGTAGGAAATCTCTCCCAGGCGACGCAGCGGCGCAAAACCCTGCCAGCGGGCAATGACCTCGGTACGCATGCAAACGATCAGCAGCATCGCGGTCACGCCGGCGAGAAATATCCGGTCGCGCCACTCATAGACCAGTGCGCCGATGATCAGAGCAGCAATCAGCATGCCCCAGCTCCAGGCCGTCAGGCGCTTGTCTGCCGCCACTGCCCAGAAGGCCATCATGCCGATGCCATAGGCACCCATGAAATAAATCGCCCAGACATCCAGGTCTGCATCGAGATTGAAGCTCAGCAGCGAAGCTGCCGTCCCCACGAGCACCAACCCCTGCATGCCAGTCACAGCCCAGGGCCACCAGCGCTTCATGGCCGTATCGCCCCAGCGTTTCAGCGCCCATTGCTGCAGCCAGCGCACTCCGGCCAGCAGCAGCACGGTCGCGGCGAACAGCTGAAAGTCTATGGACACATACCAGACGCCAGCCGACAGTGACTCCTCGCCCACAATGCCCTGCAGCAGCAAGGCATGGGCCATGAGCTGCCATAGATCGGGGTCGGCAGACACGGACTCGTGATCGAACCAGGGACGAATCGCCGCAGACACCACAATCGTCACCACCAGTGCCACGGCATAAGGCACGACCAGACGCACAAAGCGCTTGCCAATCTTGGACCAGGGTGAATCAAACCGCGCCAGACCCATGGGAGCCAGGCTGGCTGCAGCCAGAAAACCGCCGATCACCAGAAAGATCTGCACGGCCATACGGGCGTACTCATAGAGCCAGTCCAGCAGGTCGGGCATGACAGGGTGAGCCACATCGGACATGGGGCCGTAGAAAGCCAGGTGATGCCAGACGATGGCAGCACAAGCCAGCCCCTTGGTACAGTCGATCAGGGCACTGCGGGAATGAGAGGAAATAGAACTTTGAACCATCAGATCACGGCCGCCCGCAGCCCATGGGCTGCCCGGCAGCAGGGTGAGTTTGCCCGGCAACAGGCAACGTAAAGAAGCCGACTTAAAACAGGATGGCGATTTTGCGCCGATTCCCAACAATTTGCTGACAGCGTTGCAAGTTTTACGAAACATATCTGCGCGGGCTTCATGCGCCAAGCATGAACAAAACCAGAGCGATTGCACACCGGCTTGATTTCCCTGCCCCACTGAGAACCCCGGGCAAAGGCACAATGGAGGCCATGACGCAAGCCAAACCACTGTCGGAGCTGAGCCGACAATTTGTTTCGCATTTCGGCGAGATGGGCAGCCGCTGGGGCATCAATCGCACCGTGGGGCAGATCTATGCCCTGCTGTTCATTTCGCCCGAGCCGCTGAACGCAGACCAGATTGCCGACACGCTGGAATTCTCGCGCTCCAATGTGAGCATGGGGCTCAAGGAGCTGCAGGCCTGGCGGCTTGTTCAGCTGCGTCACCAACCCGGCGACCGGCGCGAATACTTCCAGGCACCCGAGGATGTCTGGGAAATCTTCAAGCGACTGGCCGAAGAGCGCCGCCGCCGCGAGATCGAGCCCACGCAGTCCATGCTGCGTGCCGCCATGATGGAAGAAGCCAGCACCGACGAAGAACGCTACGCCCAGCAACGCATGCGCGATATGCACGAGCTCATCGACAAGCTGATGAGCTGGTTTGACGATGTTCAGCGTCTGTCGCCAGAGACCGCCATGCAGCTCATGGGCATGGGCTCCGCCGTGACCCGACTGCTGGACCTGAAAGACAAGATTACCGGGCGAGGCAAGTCAGGCTCGGAAGCCTGACGCCGACAACTCAGGTGCTGGCCCTGGGCACCAGCCTGAAGCCCAGATCCACGCTGGCCTCTCTGACGGTGTCCCCTGCCAGCAACTGCAGCAGCATGCTGGCAGCTTTTCTGCCCACTTCATCCCTGGGTGTATGGATGGTGGTCAGAGGCGGCACCATCTGATCACTGCCAGGCAGATCGTTGAACCCGGCGATCGCCACCTGCTCCGGCACCTTGACCCCCATGCGATTGGCCTCCAGCAATGCGCCTTGTGCAATGTCGTCATTGCAGAAAAAGATGGCATCCACCGTAGTCCGCGCCTTGAGAAGTGTCTCAAACTGCCTTGCACCCAGCGCCAGCGATGAACGCTCGGGATTGAGAATCTCCAGGCTCTGGTCATACAGGCCGGCCTGTTTGAGCACCTGCCGATAACCTTCCAGGCGCTGCATGACACGCGCGTCGAGCTGGGCTCCGCAAAATGCGATGCGTCTGTATCCCTTGTCCAGCAGATGACGGGTCATTTCAGCGCCAGCTGCAATCTGAGAAAAACCTACGCTGTAGCAATCGGGGCCCGTGCCGGGCTCGCGCAACTCCATGAGATGCACGCGCGGCACGGGATTGGCAGCCAATAATTTCCGCGACTCTTCGCTGTGATCAAACCCGGTCAGCAACAGCCCGGCAGGTCGCATGGGCAGATAGGCCCGCAGCAACTGCTCTTCCTCCGCAGGGTCGTAGTGGGTCACGCCGATCAGCATGTGATAGCCCTGGGCAAACAGCACCTTGTGCACAGCCTCCAGGACCTCCACAAACAAGGTGTTGGAGAGCATGGGTACCAGTACCAGCACCTGGGTGCTTTTTTGCGAGGCCAGTGCACGCGCTGCCAGATCGGGCACATAACCCAGAGAATCCGCAACCTCGCGCACTTTGTCGACCAGGGCAGCAGCTACTCTACGCTCTCCGCGCAAGGCTCTGGAGACCGTCATCGGACTCACGCCCGCAGCCTGTGCCACATCGCTGAGGGTGACACGCCCGCTGGCACGAGATCGCCTTGAAGAAGCGCTGTCGGCCGGGGTTTCACTCTTGGTACGGGTCTCGGGAGGCAAGGGAATCTCCTAATCAGATGCCTGAAGTTTTTTGAGTATGATAGCGCTATCCGGACTTGAAATGATGTCTGTAAAAGCAGCTTGATGAAAGCACTGACTTGCCTTCGACCAAGGTCTGAAGCCAATCTCAGAAAGCAGCAGGCTGCTCATTTTTTAACCACATCGGATAGCGCTATCCAAAAATGATTCAAAACAAGATCCAGCCTCAGGGCACCATGTCGGCACTCGTCGTCATGGGTGTTTCCGGCTGCGGCAAATCGAGCGCAGGAGAAGCCATCGCCCGTCAACTGGGGTGGACCTTGGTGGAAGGCGACAGCTACCACTCCCCCCAGAGTGTGGCCAAGATGCAGGCCGGCATTGCCCTGACGGATGCCGACCGCGAAGGCTGGCTGGAACGCCTGGCGCAGCGACTGGCTCAGGCAGATGCCGAACACGGCCTGGTACTGACCTGCTCGGCGCTCAAGCGCAAGTACCGCGACCAGTTGCGCAGCGCCCAGCAGCTGGGTTTTGTGTTTCTCGATCTCGACTATGCCACGGCCCTGGAACGCGTCCAGACCCGACCCGGGCATTTCTTCTCGCCCGACCTGGTGGCCAATCAGTTCACGACGCTGGAAGACCCGCGTCAGGAGCCCGATGTTCTGACCGTCAGCGCCACCATGAATCTCAACGACATCGCGCTCGCGGCCCGGCAATGGGCAAGGCGCGAATCCCAAGCATAAAGACAGCAGGAGACAGCCAATGTCTGAAGATCGCAAAGAGGCACAGGGCCGCAAGCCATGGCTCAAGCGCCTGGCCGAAGGCCTGATGGTGCTGGCCCTGGCCGGCATGGTGGTTGCCGTTTTCGTCAACGTGGTGCTGCGCTACGTTTTCCACACCAGCATCGTCTCCTATGAGGAGATCTCGCGCCTGCTGTTTGTGTGGCTGGTGGCCATCGGCGCCATCGTGGCGGCTTTCGAAGGCGCCCATCTGGGCTTCGACATGGTGATATCGCGGGTCGGCCCGATCACCCGCAAAGTCCTGTTCTGGGTCTCGCAACTGCTGATCGGCGCCTGCATGGCCCTGCTGCTGTGGGGCTCCTGGGAGCAGGTCATTGCCGGCTGGAGCAGCTACAGCACCGTGCTGGGCTATCCCCTGGCTCTGGGCGCAGCGGCGACGCTGGTGCTGGCCATAGGCATGCTGCTGGTCGTGGTGCGCGACATGCTGCGCGGCACCCCGTCCGAATCTTCTGAAACCAGCGTGGAGTAAGGAGAGCGCAATGGTCGTTACCCTGATTTTTCTCGCCGTGCTGATAGGTGGCATGGTGATCGGCATGCCGATTGCGCATGCATTGATACTCACCGGTGTTGCACTGATGTGGCACCTGGACTTTTTCGACACCCAGCTGCTCGCGCAGAACCTGCAAGCCGGGTTCGACAATTTCCCGCTGCTGGCCGTGCCATTCTTCATCCTGGCAGGTGAGCTGATGAATGCCGGCGGCCTGTCGCGCCGCATCATCGATCTGGCCCGCGCCTTTGTCGGTCATATCCCGGGGGGCCTCGGTTACGTGGCCATCGGCGCAGCCGTGCTGCTGGCCTCGATGAGCGGATCGGCCATTGCCGACACCGCCGCGCTGGCCACCATCTTGCTGCCGATGATGCGCGACCAGAAGTATCCCGACAGCTACAGCGCCGGCCTGCTGGCGTCGGGCGGCATCATCGCTCCCATCATTCCGCCTTCGATGCCGTTCGTGATCTACGGCGTCACCACCAACACCTCCATCAGCAAGCTGTTTCTCTCGGGCGTCGTTCCCGGCCTGTTCATGGGCGGCTTTCTGATTGCCGCCTGGTGGTTCATCGCGCGCAAATACCAGCTGACCTCGGGTGAACGCGTGAGCTGGGGCCTGCGCCTCAAGGCACTGGCCAAGAGTTTCTGGGCCATGATGATGCCTGTCATTATTCTGGGCGGCCTCAAGGGCGGCGTCTTCACGCCGACAGAAGCCGCAGTGGTGGCCGCGGTCTACGCGCTGTTCGTGTCCATGGTGGTCTATCGGGAGATGAGCTGGAGCAGGCTCTACGAAGTCTTTCTGGGAGCATCCAAGACCACCGCCGTGGTGATGTTCCTCTGCGGAGCGGCCACTGTGACCGCCTACATGATCACGCTCGCCGACCTGCCCAATATGCTGGCCGACAGCTTCTCGGGTCTGCTGGATCAGCCCATGCTCTTCATGGCCGTGATGATGCTCTTCCTGCTCGTGGTCGGCACCGCCATGGATCTGACCCCGACCATTCTGATCTTCGGTCCGGTCTGCGCGCCGCTGGCCGTCAAGGCCGGCATCGATCCCGTGTACTTCGGCTTCATGTTCATCTATGTGGGCTGTATCGGCCTGATCACCCCTCCGGTGGGCACGGTGCAGAACGTGGTGGCCGGGGTCGGCAGGCTGCGCATGGAGACCGTGATCAAGGGCACGAATCCCTTCCTGATGGTTTATGTGCTGCTGGCCGTGCTCTTCGTGATCTTCCCTCAGCTGGTCACAGGTCCGCTCAAATGGATGCACTGAGAACGGCATTCCATTCATGAAAGATCTTAAGTTCATAGCATGGTGCGCACTTCAGTCAAGCGCATCACGGCAGTTCCAATTTCATCAAAGGGCCCAGGCCCAATCAAGCAAGGAGACGGGTATGCGTATCAAATTTGCAGTCGCGGGCCTCACGGCAATGTTGCTGGCCGCCGGTGCCGTTCAGGCGCAGGACTTCAAGCCCCGCCTGGTGCGGTTCGGCTACGGCCTGGTGGAAGACTCCAACCAGGGTCGTGCCGTGCGCATGTTCGCCAAGGAAGTGGAAAAGGCCAGCGGTGGCAAGATGAAGGTCCGAGCCATCGGCAACGCATCCCTGGGCTCGGACACGCAGATGCAGCAGGCCCTGATCGGCGGCGCCCAGGAAATGATGGTCGGCTCCACCGCCACGCTGGTGGGCCTGTCGCCCGAAATGGCGATCTGGGACACCCCTTTTCTGTTTGCCAACACCAAGGAGGCCGATGCCGTGCTGGACGGCCCCGTGGGAGAGAAGGTCAAGGCCACTCTGGAGCCCAAGGGCATGGTGGGTCTGGTCTATTGGGAAAATGGATTTCGCAATCTGACCAACAACAAGCGCCCCATCACCAAGCTGGAAGATCTTCAGGACGTGAAGCTGCGCGTGATGCAGAACAATGTCTTCCTGGACAGCTTCAAGACCCTGGGCGCCAATGCCGTTCCCCTGCCCTTCTCCGAGCTGTTCACGGCGCTGGAAACCAAGGCCGTGGACGGTCAGGAAAACCCCTTCAACACGGTGCTGTCGAGCAAGTTCTATGAAGTGCAGAAGTACCTGACCGTCTCCAACCATGTCTACAGCCCCTGGATCGTGACGGTCAGCAAGAAGTGGTGGGACACGCTGAGCCCTGCCGAGAAGAAGGTGCTGCAGGATGCAGCGATCAAGAGCCGTGAATTCGAGCGCAAGGATACGCGCGAAGAAGCCGCCAAGGCCCTGGCCGAGATCAAGACCAAGGGCATGCAGGTCAACGAACTTCCAGCCGCCGAAGCAGGCCGCATGCGCGACAAGCTCGGCACCGTCAATGCCGGCATTGCCAAGTCAGTGGGTCAAGGTACCTGGGACTCTGTGCAGGCAGCCGTCAAGCAAGCTCGCGCCAAATAAGCGCCAACCATGGAGCCATGCCCCGGGCATGGCTCTGACTCATTCCAAGACAATGCCTGCGCCCCAAGCACAGGCATTGCTGCCCAAGGACTTTCATCATGGCACTTCACCCCGTTCTGGACCAGGTGACGCGGCGCATCCAGGAGCGCAGCCGCGCCAGCCGCTCCGACTATCTGGCACAGGTCAATGCCATGGCCGCGCGCCCTCCGCAAGTACGCACCATGGGCTGCGCCAATGTGGCCCACGCCTTTGCGGCTCTGCCCGGCACGGACAAGATTCGCATCGTTGAGGAAAAAGGCCCCAATGTCGGCATCGTCACGGCCTATAACGATGTGCTCTCCGCCCATGCGCCGTTTGCGCATTACCCCGATATTCTGAAAGACGAAGCCCGGCGCAACGGCGCAACGGCCCAGGTGGCCGGCGGTGTACCTGCCATGTGCGACGGCGTGACCCAGGGCATGCCGGGCATGGAGCTGAGCCTGTTCAGCCGCGACACGATTGCCATGTCCACCGCCGTGGCTCTCACGCATGACACTTTCGATGCGGCCCTGATGCTGGGCGTCTGCGACAAGATCGTTCCCGGCCTGCTGATCGGCGCCCTGCACTTCGGCCACCTGCCCATGGTGTTCGTGCCTGCCGGACCCATGACTTCGGGCCTGTCCAACAGCGACAAGGCCAAGGTACGCGAGCAGGCGGCGCAGGGCCTGGTCGGCCGGCAGGAGCTGCTCGCGGCAGAAAACGCGGCCTACCATGATCAGGGCACCTGCACCTTCTACGGAACGGCCAACAGCAATCAGATGCTGCTCGAAGCCATGGGCCTGCATGTTCCCGGCACAGCCTTCATCAACCCTGCCGACGCTGAGCGAGAACTGCTTACACGCGAAGCCATGCGTACCGTGCTGTCCATCACCCGGGGCCGGCGCTTTGCCCCCATAGGGCATGTCGTGGACGAGCGCTGCATCGTCAACGCCATGGTGGCCCTGCTGGCGACCGGCGGCTCCACCAATCACCTGATCCACTGGGTGGCCGTGGCCCGAGCTGCCGGAATCGTCATCGACTGGGATGACTTCGAGCAGCTGTCTGCAGTGGTTCCCCTGCTGGCCCGCGTCTACCCCAATGGCAGCGCCGATGTGAATCAGTTCCAGGCCGCAGGCGGCCCTGGTTACGTGATCGCCCAGCTGCTGCAGGCCGGACTCATGCATGGCGATGTGCTCACGGTGAGGCCCGAGGGGCTGGCTGCCTTCGGGCGCATCCCCCATGTCGAAAACCATCAACTGCAATGGCGGGATGCGGGCATCTCCGGCGATGACACTGTTCTGCGCCCTGCCAGCCGCCCCTTCAGCCCTACGGGCGGCTTGAAACTGCTCAAAGGCAATCTTGGCCGCAGTGTCATCAAGATCAGCGCCGTACCTGAAGATCGCCACGCACTGCGGGCACCGGCATGGGTCTTTGATTCGCAGGATGAATTGCAGGCGGCCTTCAAATCCGGTGCGCTGGAGCAGGCCTGCCAGACCAACGGCTTCAATGGCGTCGTCTGCGTAGTGCGCTGGCAGGGTCCGCAGGCCAATGGCATGCCCGAGCTGCACAAGCTCACCCCTCCGCTGGCCGTGCTGCAAGGCAAGGGCTATGTCGTGGCCCTGGTCACCGACGGCCGCATGAGCGGTGCATCGGGCAAGGTTCCGGCGGCCATCCATGTCAGTCCCGAAGCACTGGCCGGCGGCCCGCTGGCCAAGGTGCAAAGCGGCGACATCATCGTGCTCGATGCCCCCACCGGCCTGCTGCAAGCCGAGCTGACGGATGCCGAATGGGCTGCCAGGCCGCTGGCCATCATGCCGACTGCGTTGCAGCAAGCCAATCACCGCGGCCTGGGCCGTGAACTGTTTGCCGGATTCCGGCGCAATGCGCTGAGCGCAGAAGAAGGAGCTTGCACATGGCTGCTCAAATGACCGCCTTGTCCATCATGCAGGATGCGCCGGTGATTCCGGTCATCGTGCTGCACAACGCAGAGCATGCAGTGCCCATGGCCAAAGCACTGCTGGCCGGCGGCATCAGGGTTCTGGAGGTCACGCTGCGCACGCCTCAGGGCCTGGCCTGCATAGAGGCCATCGCCAAGCAACTGCCCGAAGCCATCGTCGGTGCGGGCACCGTGCGCAATGCAGCCGATGCCGCGGCGGCTGCTCGGGCCGGCGCAAGGTTTGCCGTCAGTCCTGGCTATACCAGCAAGCTGGGCCAGGCCTGCCGCGATCTGAACCTGCCGCTGCTGCCCGGTGTCGCAACCAGCAGCGAAATCATGATGGCTCAGGAAGACGGTTTTACCGAGCTCAAGTTCTTCCCCGCCGTGCAGTCGGGCGGCATCCAGATGCTGAAGGCCTGGCAAGGTCCGTTCGGAGAGCTGCGTTTCTGCCCCACGGGCGGCATCTCGCCCGGCAACGCAGCGGAGTTTCTGGCGCTGTCCAATGTGGTCTGCGTGGGCGGCTCCTGGCTGGTCCCCGCCAGTGCAGTGGAGAGTGGCAACTGGTCACTCATCACCGAGCTGGCTCAGGCCACGCAGGCGTTGAGAAGCTCTCGCACGGCCTGAGCAAGACAAGGCCTCATCCATAAGAAAAGCCCGGTCAGCTCCAAGCCGACCGGGCTTTTCCATGTCTTGGCGACTCAGGCATCCGGCAGTGACTTGGTTCGCTCCAGAAGCTTGCGACGCGTTGCCTCGTCATCCATCAATTCGAACCAGATCGCATTGAGCACGGCAAAGGCTGCTGCCAGCGGCAGACCCAGCAACCAGGCGAAATACCACATAAGTTTCCTTTCATTCGGCCCATCCAATGCATGGGCCAACAATATTCGAACCGCCCCTCACACAGAAGGAAGAACGCAGCATGGCGTCCGAGGGGCGTCCCATCTCAATACGAGTGGCCCTGACCGGTCACGATGGCCTTCACGTCCACCTTGCCTCGCAGCACCGAGTACACCCAGCTGGTATAGGCCAGGATCAAGGGCAGGAAGATCAGCACGCAGACCAGCATGATGAACAGCACAACATGGCTGGAAGACGAGTCCCAGACCGTCAGACTGAAGCGCGGATCAATGCTGGAAGGCAGGATCATGGGGAACATGGCAGCGCCCACGGTCAGGATGATTCCGGCAATCGCCAGGCCGCTTGCCAGCAGCGCCAGCCACTCGCGACGGCTGCGCAAGCCGATGGCCACGATCAGCGGCATGAGCAGGCCGATACCGGGCACCAGCCAGAGCAAGGGATAGGACTTGAAGTTGGCCATCCATGCCCCGGCAGCCACGGCTGCGGTCTTGTTCAAGGGGTTGGAGGGACCGACGGGGTTGATCTCGCTGGTAATCACATAGCCGTTGATGCCTGTAGCCAGCCACAGGCCGGCAGCCGCAAACAGCACGGTGGTCAGCACGGCAAACCATGTGCCGTACCTGGCGGCGCGGCTGGCGACTTCTCCATCGGTCTTGAACATCAGCCAGGCCGCACCGTGCATGAGCAGCATGGACAGCGAGACCAGACCGCACAGCAATGCGAAAGGCGTGAGCAGACCGAAGAAGCTGCCGTCATAGTAAATGCGCATATCGTCACCCAGACGAAATGGCACGCCGAGAATCACATTGCCCACTGCCACGCCGAACAGCAGCGCTGGCACCAGACCCGTGATGCACAGCACCCAGTCCCAGCGATTGCGCCAAGCCGCATCCTCATGCTTGCTGCGGAACTTGAACGCCACGGGGCGCAGGATCAGCGGCACCAGCACGGCAAACATGGCCAAGTAAAAGCCCGAAAAGGACACGGCGTAAAGCTGGGGCCAGGCCGCAAAGATGGCGCCGCCACCCAGAATCAGCCACACCTGATTGCCTTCCCACACTGGGCCGACGGAGTTGATGGCCGTGCGGCGCTCGACATCGGTCTTGGCCGTGGCGCGCAGCAGGCCCATGGCGCCGAGGTCAAAGCCGTCGGTGACGGCAAAGCCCACCAGCAGCACGCCGAGCAGCAGCCACCAGATGAGGCGCAGCACGTCATATGAAATCAGTTCATGCAAGATCATTTGGTTGCTCCTCTCAGCTTTGGCCGCGTGCCAGCTTCTTGATCATGGGTTCGTAGAGGCTGAGGTGAGGTTCGCTCTCATGCTCGGGGCCCTTCTTGATGGCCTTGACCATCAGCTTGAGCTCGATAACCAGCAGCACGGTGTAGATCAGCACGAAGCCGGCTATGGTCAGCAACAGCGTCTTCGCGCCCAGATTGGAAACCGCCATGGCCGTGGGCAGCACGCCTTCGATGATCCAGGGCTGACGACCCAGCTCGGCCACCACCCAGCCACATTCGGCGGCGATCCAGGGCAGCGGAATCGAGAACACGGCAACTTTGAGCAGCCAGGGGTAGGCCTCAAGCCTGTGGCGGGCAGCCAGCCAGAAGAAGGTGCCGGTCAGCACGATGAAGAACATGCCCAAGGCCACCATGATGCGGAAGGTCCAGAACAGTGGACCGACCGGCGGCACTGTATCCATTGCCGCCTGGTGGATCTGTGCTTCGGTCGCCTTGCGTGGGTCATCCACATAGCGCATCAGCAGCAGGGCGTAACCCAGATTGGCGCCATTGTTCTCAAAGCGCAGACGTGCCTCGGCGGGAATCTCGGCATCGGTCCTGGCCTTGCGAATAGTCTGCAGCGCGTCATAGGCGTCGATACCGTTGCGGATATTGCCCTCCGCACTCTTGACCAATTCGTTGATGCCGGGAATTTGGGTGTCCAGCGAACGCGTACCGATCAGGCCCATGACCCATGGGATGTGCACGGCAAAGTGGGTCTCGCGCGCCTCGCGGTCGGGGAAACCAAAGGCCGTGAAGGAAGCTGGTGCGGGCTCGGTCTCCCACATAGCTTCGATCGACGCCAGCTTCATCTTCTGGTGTTCGGATGACAGATAGCCGGACTCATCGCCCAGCACCACCACCGACAGCGAAGCAGCCAGACCAAAGGATGCGGCCACCGTCATCGAGCGCTTGGCCAGATGGATATGACGACCCTTGAGCAGATACCAGGCCGAAATACCCAGCACGAACAGCGAGGCCATGACATAACCCGCCGACACCGTGTGCACAAACTTGGCCTGCGCCACGGGATTGGTGAGCACGGCAAAGAAGTCATTCACTTCCATGCGCATGGTCTGGGGGTTGAAAGTAGCACCCACGGGGTTCTGCATCCAGCCATTGGCGACCAGAATCCATAGCGCCGAGAAGTTGGTGCCTACGGCCATCAGGCAGGTGACGATCAGGTGCTTGACCTTGGAGAGGCGATCCCAGCCAAAGAAGAACAGGCCGACAAAGGTCGCCTCCATGAAGAAGGCCATCAAACCCTCGATCGCCAGCGGTGCACCAAAGATGTCGCCCACATAGTGGCTGTAGTAGCTCCAGTTCATGCCGAACTGGAACTCCATCACCACGCCGGTAGCCACACCCATGGCGAAGTTGATGCCGAACAGCACGCCCCAGAACTTGGTCATGTCGCGCCAGATGGCTCGTCCGGTCATCACATACACCGTTTCCATGATGGCAACGAGTATGGACAGGCCCAGTGTCAGCGGCACAAACAGAAAGTGGTAGAGCGCCGTTATCGCAAACTGCAGTCGCGATAAATCGACGATATCGAGGTCCATGGTCAGGTCCTTTCTCTCGGTACTTCAAAAATCAATCGGAAAAACATATGGACTGCGGTGCAACAGCACCCAGCGCATCGGGTCGCAGCCTTGCCATCAGCCGCTCAAACTCTGGGGTGCCGCGCAAGGCCTGCGCTCTCACCTGTCCTGCCTGCAGATACACAATGCGATCGGCGAGGCTCGCCTCACGCTGCCAATGCGTGGCAAAAATCAGCGTTCGCGCGCCGCTCTCAGCCGCCTGCACCAACCGCTTCAGCACATCGGCAGCAGTGACGGCATCCAGTCCCTCGGTCACCTCATCAAGCAGCCAGCAGCGGTCTGGGCTCAGCAGCAGTCTGGCCAGTGCCAGCCGGCGCGACTGGCCTCCGGACAGACCCAGGCCGCCTTCACCCAGCATGGTGTCCAGCCCCTGTGGCAGGGCCATGACGTCGCTTCTGAGACCTGCAGCCTGCAGGACGCCCCAAAGCTGCTCATCGTCGGCCTTGGCATCGGCAAGCCTCAGGTTGTTGCGCAGGCTGTCCTGAAAAAGCTCGGTTCTCTGTGTCATCCAGCTGCAGCCGCGGGCCTGAACCACGCCTTCGTCCGGCTGCAGCTCACCCGCCATCAAATGCAGCAAGCTGGTCTTGCCTGCGCCGCTGCTGCCAATCAGCGCCACGCGCTCGCCCTGGCGCACGTTCAGGTCTATCGGACCCAATTGACGCAGTCGGACAGACTGCAGGCTGACGGCCAGCTTCTGCACAGGCTGCTGCGGACTCTCTGCCGCTTCGGCCTTGGCCACCAGCGGTGGAGCCAGCCTGCGCAGCGCCAGCCAGGTACGCCCGGCCTGTTCTGCCCCTCTGCGCAGAGCTGCAAACGGCTCCATTGCCGACAGTGCCAGCAAAATACCCAGCGCAGCAACCGGCGCGTTGATGCGGCCCTGCTCCATCAACCAGGCCATCAACAGCACGGATGCGCTCAAGGTAATGGCCGACACCGCACCATAAGCCTGGGCGGCAGCCGCTTCGGATTGATAAAGCCGCTCATCGGCCAGGGCGCAGCGCGCATCGCTGTGCAGCACTTGCTGCACCTGGGCAGGCAACTGGCCTGCCATCAGCAGCTCGGTCTGGCCTGCAACCAGATCCACGGTTTGGGCACGCATGGCCTCCAGTGCCACGGCACGGCGTACGGCAGCCTTGCGGCTGCGCAAACCATGCCACAGGGCGATGCCCCAGCCAGTCAGCAGCAGCCACGCCAGGGTCAACAGGCCCAGCCACCAGCGCATGAATCCGTAGGCCAGAGCCGCCAGCAAGGCCGCGCCCAGCGCCGCTACGGCGGGCACCAGCAGGCGCAGATAAAGATTGTCCAGGGCATCCACATCGGAGGTCAGACGCTGCAACAGCCTTGCCGGGCGCTGCAGCAGCAGGCGGGCGGCCTGCGGGCGAGCCCAGCTCAGGAACAGTCTCTGGCGCAAAGCGGCCAGCACGGCCAGCGTGGCATCATGGGTCACCAGGCGCTCGGCATAGCGGGCACCGGTACGTCCCACGGCCAGCAAGCGAATGCCGGCCGACGGCATGAACACATCGAACACCAGGGCCGTGGCAGGCACCAGCCCGGCCAGTGCCGTGGCCGTGATGAACCAGCCCGACAAGCCCAGCAATGCCATGCCCATCAGCACCGTAAGCGCTGCCAGGGCTGCACCTCCCAGCCAGAGATTGCGCGGCGCCATCTGGCCCAGCAGCTTCAGCATCTCGCGCATTGAAATGGTTTGCATCTTCATGGCTGCGGCTCCCGCGCCGGTCGCAGCAGCGGCAACTCGATCACGCGATCCATGGCAGCGGCCAGCTGTGCATCGTGGGTGGCGACCAGCATGGTGCGCCCCCTGGCCAGATGGCGCAGAGACTGCGTGATCTGGGCTGCTGTCTCGGGATCGAGATGAGCAGTAGGTTCATCGACCAGCAGCAGTCCGGCCTGTGTCTGCGCGGCAATACGTGCCAGAGCCAAACGCACCACCTCGCCACCGGAAAGGCCTGCGCCGCCCTCACCCAGGCTTGCGCCGGGGCGATGCGCCAGGGCCTCATCAAGTGCCGCCAGCTGCGTAGCTTCGGCAATCTGTTCAGGTCCTACAGAACGTCGCCCCAGCGCAATATTGCGCGCGGCCGAGCCGGCAAAGACATGGGGCAACTGACCCAGCCAGGCCATGCGCCGGCGCAGCTGGGTAGCACTGCCGGCATCAAGCGTTTGCCGGTCGACTTCGATACGGCCTTGCTGTACCGGCAAAAGGCCGGCAATCTGCGCCAGCAGCACGGACTTGCCGCTGCCGCTGGGACTCCACAGCGCCACATGCTCGCCAGCCTGTATGTGCAAAGACAGCGGCGCGAGGCTGGAGTCACTGCCTGGCACCTGAACCTTGAGTTCCGAAACGCTTACGGACACAGGCTGGCCAGGCCATGACTGCTCATCGACCGGAGATGCTTCAGCGGCATGCTGCGCACCGACAACCTGCATGGACTGCGCCTGCATGGACTGCGCCTGCATGCTCTGCAAGGTCTGCAGTGCGGCCTCGCCCGCAGCTCTGTCATGCCAGACGGCCGAGAGATCGCGCAAAGGCTCGAAAAATGCCGGCGCCAGCAGCAGCACAAACATGGCCTGGCCCAGACCGAGCTTGTCGCCCCAGGCGCCGAAATTCAGCGTGCCCAGCAGGTGAAAACCTATATAGACGGCCACCATGGCCACGCCCAGTGCCGAGAAAAGCTCCAGCACCGCAGAAGACAGAAAGGCAATGCGCAGCACGCGCATGGTGCGGGTGCGCAGGTCTTCGGCATGGTCACGCAGCCGCTGGCCCGTCAGCTCCACGGCATGCAGAGCACGCAGCGTGCTTAAGCCGCGCAGGCGGTCCAGCAAGAAAGCGTTCATATGACCGAGCTGCAGCATCTGCTCTTCGCTGGCCGCCTTGGCACGCCAGCCCACGAACGCCATGAAAAGCGGAATCAGCGGCGCGGCAACCATCAAAATCAGAGCAGCGACCCATGACTGCAAGGCCACGGCAGCCAAAATCACCAAGGGCAGCAAACGCACACGCCACATCGCGCTCTGGTAACGCGCCAGCCACGGAACAATGGCCTCGGCCTGCTCGGCCATGGCACTGGCGGCCTGGCCGGAAGCTGGGCGGCTCTTGTCCAGCGGCGATGTCTGAGCCAGCGACTGCGCCACCCGGGCGCGCAAGCTGCTGAGCTGCACGCGCGCTGCACGGTTGGCCAGCATGCCGCCATGGCCTTCTGCCCGGGCTCGCAGCAAGCCCAGCAACAACACGCCAGCCGCCATGGGCCAGACGGCCGCCATGCCCTGACCGTTGGCCATGAGTTGCACAGCCCAGGCCAGCAAGGCTGCCTGCGGCAGCCATATCAGCCCGGCAAGCACCTGCCACACAGCACCCGCGCTGGGGCGACGGATGACGCTCGCCAGCTCGGCATGTGCTGTATCGACCTGGTTGTCGGTGGAGGAAGAAGTGGTGTACTGCATTTCTTAATTTTCAGTATTTACTGAAATTAACGGAATACTACTCTTCTTTTGATAATCATCATGACTTGATATGCAAAAGCCAATTGCAGGACCAGGCCTACATTGATACGCATCAACTCCGAAGCAATTTAACAAGGGTTAACCCTTGCACAAGTCGTGCTTGAGCAACATCAAGCGAGCAAACCGCCCATAAAAAACGGCGTCCGAAGACGCCGTTGGCACAGAAGATAGTGAACTGCCTCAGGCAACCAGCAGGCTTGCCTTGGCTTCGGCGTACTCACGCTTGAGGCGAGCCACCAGCTCCGCCGTGGACTGCACCTTGTCAATGGCACCGATACCTTGGCCACAGCCCCAGATATCTTTCCAGGCCTTTTGCGCACCGCCGCCAAAATTCATCTTGCTGGGGTCGGATTCGGGCAGGTTTTCCGGATCCAGACCGGCCGCACGAATCGAAGGTGCCAGATAGTTGCCATGCACGCCTGTGAACAGATTGCTGTAGACCACGTCGTCGGAGCTGCCCTCGACGATCGCCTGCTTGTAGGCTTCTACGGCGCGCGCCTCGTCGGTGGCAATGAAGGCCGATCCGATATAGGCAAAGTCCGCACCCATGGCCTGGGCCGCGAGAACCGCCCCCCCCGTGGCAATCGAGCCGGACAGCGCCAGAGGGCCGTCAAACCATTGGCGAATTTCCTGCACCAGGGCAAATGGACTCTTCACACCCGCATGGCCGCCAGCACCGGCTGCCACGGCGATCAGGCCATCGGCACCTTTTTCAATGGCCTTGCGCGCAAACTTGTTGTTGATGATGTCGTGCAGCACCACACCACCCCAGCCATGCACGGCCTGGTTCACATCCTCACGCGCGCCCAGGCTGGTGATGATGATGGGCACCTTGTACTTGGCGCAGACCTGCATGTCGTGCTCGAGACGGTCATTGCTCTTGTGCACGATCTGATTGATGGCGAATGGTGCCGAAGGGCGATCGGGATGGGCCCTGTCCCAGGCCGCCAGAGTCTCGGTGATCTCTGCCAGCCAGTCCTCCAGTTGCTCGGCCGGGCGGGCATTGAGAGAAGGCATGGAGCCGACGATACCGGCCTTGCACTGCTCGATGACAAGCTTGGGATTGCTGATGATGAAAAGCGGCGAGCCGATGACAGGCAGAGCCAGCTTTTTGAGGGCAGGTGGCAGCTTGGACATATGTTGTCTCCTTCTTTGTTTTATAAATAAAAAGGGCTGCAGCGTTTGTTCCAGATACGCCGGCAGCTCTTATTTCAGAAGCAGTTCAAAGGACGGCTCACTGTTTGCACCCCTGTGCCGACGGTGAAGCCGTCCGACTGGCCTTTGGCCAGTTTCGCCTGCCATGGCGCCACTCCCTGTCCCCAGGGCAACAGTTTTTGCTTTCTCTGTGTCCGGAGGATCATCGTGATGGGAGCGGCCACAAAAAAGGCCTGAACGCGATGCCGCGTCAGGCCTTGATTTCTTACTGCGTCACACGCCCGGCGGCATTGACGATGGACAGGTCCACATATTTGGATCCCACTTGCCCGGGCTTGAAGTTCACCCAGTAGCCACCCAGGTCATAGGACTCCAGTCCGCGCAAGGCGGCACTCATTTTTTCCGGCGTCACCGGCTGGCTTCGGCGCATGGCCTCCACGATGACTTTGGCATTCACATAGCCTTCCATCATGGCAAAGCTCACCGGAACGTCCAGGGTCTTGCCTGCAGCAATCGTCGCGTCGCGAAACTCCTTGTTGAGCTTGCCCGAGACCTTGTAGGGACTGGGCACAACCTGGGCAATCGACAGACCGCTCATGTACTCCACAGGAAGACGCTTTGCCAACTGCTCGATATCGGCCTCGGCGGTGGCATAGACCTGGGCGGTGCCCCCCTCCATGCGATATGCCTCGACAAATGCCGCCGTGGCAGGGCTGGAAGCCACCAAGAGAATGGCTTGAGGCGAAGTCTTCGCGGCCTGCAGTTCCTGCACAGCCTTGTCCGAGCCACCCCGGCTCTTGAGCATGGCCGATGCGACCAGCTTGGCCCCGCTGGGGTTCACGGCCTTGATCACCAAGGCCGTCAGCTCCTGCGCATCGGGACGCTCCTCGAACACCAACGCCAGCCGCGTGATGCCGACGGTGGCCAGGTGGGTGGAAATCTTTGCGACCTGCTCGGCAAGCCCTGCACGCGTGGAGAACATCTGCGGCGATGCCAGCACACGGGTGTCCGTGCTCTGATAGCCCACCAGCGGAATCTGCGAGCCATCCAGAGCCTTGCTCTCCAGCAAGGCCGAGAGATTGCGGTTGCCGAAATAGCCTGCCAGCACCACGGGCTTGGATTCGCTCAGCAGCTTGCGCGTCTTGGTCACGGTCTCTTCAGGGTGGCCCACATCATCGAGCACAGCCAGCTCCACAGGTTGGCCCTGCACACCACCAGCCTTGTTGATCTGGTCAAAGTACAGACGCATGCCCTGCGCATAGGCCCGCCCCTGACTGGCTTCGGCCCCCGACATCGGGGCCACCTGCCCAACCGTCCAGGCCTGCGCCACCAAAGCAGCACCTGCACACATCGCGACCAAACCGGCTCGCGCCAACACCCAATGCTTGCGATTCATTCAGCGTCTCCCTCTCCATCAATGCAGTGGGTCTGAAGCGCCCATGCAGCTGCCGAATTATTGTTGATGACCTGACCTGTACGAGCCAGGCGCCCATGGAAAAAGAGGGGCTTGAAGCCCCTCTTTTGATGTGCGCCAAATTACAGCGCGTTGACCAGTTCGGGCACGGCCGTGAACAGATCGGCTTCCAGACCGTAATCGGCCACCGAGAAGATCGGTGCTTCGGGGTCCTTGTTGATCGCCACGATCACCTTGGAATCCTTCATGCCCGCCAGATGCTGGATCGCCCCCGAGATGCCGCAGGCAATGTACAGCTGGGGCGCCACGATCTTGCCCGTCTGGCCCACTTGCAGGTCGTTGGGCGCGTAGCCCGCATCAACGGCCGCACGGCTGGCACCGATGGCCGCACCCAGCTTGTCGGCCAGGGGAGTGATCACTTCGGTGAACTTCTCGGCCGAGCCCAGAGCACGGCCACCGGAGACGATGATCTTGGCTGCCGTCAGCTCGGGACGATCGCTCTTGGTCACTTCGCGGCCCACAAAGGCGCTCTTGCCGCTGTCAGCCACGGCTGCCGCCGTTTCCACGGCCGCCGAGCCGCCAGTGGCAGCTGCTGCGTCAAAGCCGGTGGTACGCACGGTGATGACCTTGACGGCATCGGCGGACTGCACGGTGGCAATGGCGTTGCCCGCATAGATGGGGCGCTCGAAGGTGTCGGCGGAGTCGACCTTGGTGATGTCGCTGATCTGGGCCACGTCCAGCTTGGCGGCCACGCGGGGCGCCACGTTCTTGCCCGAGGCGGTCGAGGGGAACAGGATGTGGCTGTAGTTGCCGGCGATGGCCAGCACCTGGGCGGCGACGTTCTCGGCCAGGCCGTCCTTGAGGCTGGCGCCGTCGGCATGGATGACCTTGGAGACACCGGCAATCTGGGCGGCAGCGGCTGCTGCAGCGGCTGCACCTTCGCCAACCACCAGCACATGCACATCACCGCCGCAGGCCTTGGCGGCCGTCACGGTGTTCAGGGTCGCGGTCTTGATCGAAGCGTTGTCGTGTTCTGCAATAACGAGAGAGGTCATTTCAGTCGTCTTTCTCTAGAATTTTTCATGGTGCCTGCATCACCCGCAGCCGGCCAATCTGGCGCGGCTCAAGCGCGGGACACCGAGGAAGGGCCGCCCCGCACCGAGGGTGTCGTCCCCCTGCGGGGGATGACGCGAAGCGGCTCAGGGGGCCTTAGATGACTTTCGCTTCGTTTTTCAGCTTGTCGACCAGGGCGGCCACATCAGCTACCTTGACGCCAGCGCCACGCTTGGCAGGCTCGGAGACCTTCACGGTCTTCAGGCGGGGCGTCACGTCCACGCCCAGGTCTTCGGGCTTGAAGGTGTCCAGCTGCTTTTTCTTGGC
>NZ_VOQT01000032.1:0-26407 GCF_008121555.1 Comamonas sp. Z1 | reverse complement strand
GTCAGAAGTGGACCATGCCCATCCGGGATTGGAAGGCTGCGCTGACCCGCTTTACCATTCAGTTCGGAGACCGCATCTCCGTCAATTGAAGTCCGAACCGTTTACACAAAAATTCGGACACGCCCTCGCTTCCGAAGCTTAGGCCCTACCTACGACGCGTGGTGGCGTGTCACCTCAATGCCGGCAACGATTTAACGGCAGCCAACATTTCATCAAATACCGCCCGAACTCTTGCCGAGACCGGGCCGCGCTGCGGCCGATAAACGTACAAACCCCATGCTGAAGATTCTTCTTTCTCCAGCACGCGCACAAGCTTTCCGCTGGCAATGTATGGGGCGACTACGTAGTCTGGCAGTTGTGCAAAGGCGATGCCTGCCAACGCCGCCCCCAATTCCATGTCGGCATTATCGACGATGATTGCAGCAGCAATGGGTGTCCACTGGCGTCCCGCTTTGAAATACCAAGGCCAGGGGCGGCCTGTATTGAGATCGACAGACGCAGTGGTCGGCAGTCTACTGAGGGCATCAATGGTGTCAGGTGCGCCAACTTTTCTGATCAAATGCGGTGCGGCAACGATTGGAAATTTCATGTCGGCGGCCTTTCGCGCGACAAAGCGGCTATCGCGCATAAATCCGAGTCTGACGCCAACGTCTATCCCTTCTTCAACCGTATTGCTGATGCGATCGGACAAACGGACATCCAGTGTGATTGCGGGATGACGCGCGGCCACGCGCTCCAGTGCAGGCAGAACCGCCCTGGTGCCTAAGCTGAGCGGTGCCGTGATGCGAACCGTGCCAGAGAGGGATGTCTGCTCGTCACGCCCAGGAACTCGCCAGAGTTCCTCGAACCGCTCCAATGCGGGGCGCACCTGGTCTAACAAACCTTCACCAAACGCAGTGATGCGTACCTGGCGCGTGCTTCTATGAAACAACACCTCGCCATAGTGTTGCTCCAGCTGCTGGATCGCGCGTGTAACGCCTTGCGGGGAAGTACTGAGCCGGACGGCCGCATCGCGAAAACTGCTGCTTTCGGCCGCCACTCGAAAGATACGCAGCAGTTCAATTTCCTTGTTCATGACGAGCGCTTCACCTGGTCAGTTCCACTGCGTGTTTATTATTCCATAAATTGGAATTAATAAATCGAATCAATTCCATATACAAGAGTTTTGCGGAATCACATACTTCGATTCCAGAGCAACTCCACAGGAACCGCGAATGAATACTTCTGCATAGATCACCACCTACTACGGCACCTTGCACTGCAGCGATCGCGAAGCCAGTTGCGTTCTTGGCGGCGCTTGATGTGCTCAATATTCATCATCGCTGACGTCAAATTTAGTTAGTAAAGGAAACAACATCATGAAATCACGTGCAGCAGTGGCCTTCGGGCCTGGTAAGCCTCTGGAAATCGTCGAGATCGACGTTGAGCCACCGCGTAAGGGCGAGGTGCTCATCAAGATCACGAACACCGGCGTTTGCCATACCGACGCCTTCACCCTGTCGGGCGATGACCCTGAAGGCCTCTTCCCGGTAGTGTTGGGTCATGAAGGCGCGGGCATCGTCGTTGAGGTGGGTGAAGGTGTCACCAGCGTGAAGCCTGGCGATCATGTCATCCCGCTCTATACGGCCGAATGCGGCGAGTGCCTGTTCTGCAGGTCGGGGAAGACAAACCTGTGCGTCGCCGTTCGCGCCACACAGGGCAAGGGCCTGATGCCCGATGGCACGACCCGTTTTTCGTACAACGGTCAGCCGCTTTATCACTACATGGGCTGCTCGACCTTCAGCGAATACACAGTCGTCGCCGAAGTCTCGCTGGCCAAAATCAACCCGGACGCGAATCCGGAGCATGTCTGCTTGCTCGGTTGCGGTGTTACCACCGGCATCGGCGCTGTGCACAACACGGCCAAGGTGCAGCCAGGTGATTCCGTCGCTATTTTCGGCTTGGGCGGTATTGGTCTGGCAGCTATTCAGGGGGCACGCCAAGCCAAAGCGGGTCGCATCATCGCCATCGACACGAATCCTGCCAAGTTTGAGCTGGCTCGTACCTTCGGGGCGACCGAATGCATCAACCCGAAAGACTTCGAGAAGCCAATTCACGAAGTGCTTATCGAAATGACTGGCTGGGGGGTTGATCACACTTTCGAATGCATTGGTAACGTCAATGTGATGCGTTCTGCATTGGAAGCAGCCCACCGTGGCTGGGGCCAATCGATCGTCATCGGCGTGGCAGGTGCAGGTAAGGAAATATCGACCCGTCCATTCCAGTTGGTCACTGGCCGTACCTGGAAGGGCTCCGCTTTTGGTGGCGTCAAGGGACGCACCCAACTTCCCGGCATGGTGGAGGACGCGATGAAAGGTGAGATTGATCTCGCCCCGTTCGTCACCCACACCATGGGTCTGGACGACATCAACAAAGCTTTCGACCTGATGCATGAAGGTAAGTCGATTCGTACCGTGATTCATTACTAACCCGCTGATCAATAACGATCTTTTCAACAGCAAATATCAAGGAGAACTTCCATGTCTACTCCTGTTATCTCCGGTGACGGCATTTTCTCGCACGTCTTTATCGGTGCAGCCGATGTTCAAAAATCGGCCGCGTTTTACGATGCAGCGCTGGGTGCTCTCGGCATCAATAACCTTGGTCCTTTCGGCAATGGCTGGGTACTCTACGGCCGCGAAAAGCCAGCCTTCATCATTGCCCGCCCCGGCAATGGCGAAGCTCCCTCCAGCAATGGCGTGACAGTAGGCTTCGCAGCTGCCTCTCCTGCTGAAGTGGATGCTTTCCATGCAGCTGGCCTTGCAGCTGGTGGCACCGACGAGGGTCAACCGGGTCCTCGCGGTCATCTGCCTGGCGCTTATGCAGCGTATCTGCGCGATCCCGCTGGCAACAAGGTCTGCTCTTACACCTTCATCTAAGCTGAAATAGCTCTGACAAAGCCGGTGCTGGGTCTACATGTAGAGCCGGTACCGGCCAAATCCCAGAGCATGAATCATCTGAAGACCGGCCCATGGCCACGTACCTTGTGCTTGGTCCTGGGCAATAAATGTGAAGCGCGGTGATTTTCAAACTATGAGAGATGAGGTCGGTGTGAAAGAACCAGCAAACGTCAATGCGACCGCAGAACCCACTCACACCGCCACCGTGTATGGCATGCCGGCTTATGCCGATCGTGATGCTGCGGTCGGTGAAGTGCATGCGCGCCCACATCTGCTGATAGAAGCCCCTCGGGGCATATTGCAGTTCGCCTTCATGACCGAAGGCGACGCTGCAAAGGACCAAGCTGCGATGAGTGAGCTGTCTCATCGCTTCGGCGTTGCAGAGCCCGATCATGCCACTCCTCTTCACGGGTTGACATGGGACGAGGGAGATCTGCACTGCGAAAAACACACTGAATTTTCTACGTACCTCTGGTGTGCAGCGCTGGATGCTGAGAGTGGTGAGCCATGCGGTGCAAACCCCTTCAAGCACGGATTTTTTCCTCCCGGTCCTGTGGTGTGCGGTATTAGCTTGAGGCTACTTCCATGGACGTCGGAAACTGAGAAGGAAGCTGAGCGCTTTGATCCAGCCAGCTTGTGCTACTCGCTGGTGGAGAATGGCTCTGCCGCTGTCTTGACCGACTTTCGTCAGGATGTGGATGGTCTGACGCACATTCTCATACTCGCTCGAGATTTGAATCCTGCGCGTGCTGGAGCACTTGCTCAACGTCTGCTGGAGATCGAAACTTATCGGACGTTGGCATTGTTATCCCTTCCGTTGACTCGTTCTATGACGCACGAACTTCGACGTATGGAGTCAAGACTGGCAGCCATTACAGACGAGATGTGCACCAGTTTGGCCGGAAGGAGGGACAGTGACGTTTTGCTCGCCGAATTGACTCGCCTAGCTGCGGAGCTGGAAGCCGGTGTTGCGGCAAACCTCTATCGTTTTGGCGCAAGCCGTGCGTACTACGAGATCGTCGAGGAAAGACTGTCTTCTCTCTCGGAAGAGGCAGTGTCCGGTTACTGCACATGGGCAGATTTTCTACAGCGTCGCATCGCTCCAGCCATGCGGACCTGCCAGTCCGTAAAGGAGCGTCAGGCAAAGCTCTCAGACAAGTTGAATCGATCCATTTCGCTACTGCGCTCCTGGATCGACGTTGAGCTCGAACGACAAAATCGGGACCTACTCGCGTCGATGAATGACCGGGCCAAGATGCAGTTGCGCCTTCAGCAAACGGTTGAAGGTTTGTCTGTCGCGGCAATTTCTTATTACGTCGTGAGTCTGCTGGGCTATCTGCTCAAAGGCATTCCCGTCATTCACGACGTGGTAGCGCCAGTAACGGCCGTCCTGGTGCCTGTGGTGATGCTAGCCATCTGGTGGACGGTCCGCAGGATTAGGCACGCCCACGGCGACCCGGCAGCAGAAGTGAAATCCTCCTGACAGCGCAGCTGGCTTGGTGCGCAATGGCTGCGCAGTTATGAATATTGGAAACAACATGGAACGCATTGAACATCACGCCAGCTCTGATGGCTGGCAGGACGTCTATCAGCACGCATCGACGACGCTCGGTTGCACGATGAAGGTCGGTGTCTACCTGCCTCCACAGGCGCAGCACGGCAAAGTGCCGGTGCTTTACTGGCTATCGGGCCTCACCTGTACGGAGCAAAACTTCACCACCAAGTCCGCTGTTCAGCGCTTCGCTGCAGAGTATGGCATTGCCGTTATCGCACCGGATACTAGTCCTCGCGGTGAAGGTGTTGCCAACGATCCGGCCTATGACCTCGGGCAAGGGGCAGGCTTCTATGTCAATGCGACACAGGAGCCCTGGGCGGCAAACTATCGGATGTATGACTACGTGGTGGATGAGTTGCCTGCACGTATCGAGGCGCAGTTTCCTGTAACGACGGAGCGGAGCATCAGTGGCCATTCCATGGGTGGACATGGAGCTCTAGTCATCGCCCTGCGCAATCCTGGCCGCTATCGCAGCGTATCTGCCTTCTCCCCCATCGTGGCTCCTACTCAAGTGCCGTGGGGACAAAAGGCCTTTGGAGCTTACCTGGGCAGTGATCAGGATGCATGGAAGCAATTCGACTCGGTGGAATTGATCCGTACCGCACAGGAACGTTTGCCGTTACTGGTAGACCAGGGTTTGAACGATGAGTTCATTGAGAGTCAATTGCGTCCCGAACTGCTGCGCAAAGTGTGTGAGGAAACGGGGCATCCGCTGACATTGAACCTGCGGCCAGGCCACGACCACAGCTACTACTTCATTGCCAGCTTCATTGGCGAACACATGGCACACCATGCGTCAGCGTTGAACCGCTGACCAAGAGGAGATCAGATCATGCTAAGGACCTCTACAGACCGACATCACGTCGTCATCATTGGGGCAGGCTTCGGTGGGATCGAAGTTGCCAAGGAGCTAGCTGGCACCGAGGTCGATGTGACGATCATTGATCGGCGCAATCATCATCTGTTCCAACCCTTGCTTTACCAAGTCGCAGGGGCGTCCCTATCTACCTCGGAGATCGCTTGGCCTATCCGCTATCTCTTTCGCAATCGGCCGGAAGTGAACACGTTGATGGCCGAAGTGGAAGGTGTAGACACGGACGCACGTGAAGTCATTATCAGCAATGGATCGCGCCAGCCCTATGACACGCTCGTGCTCGCTACAGGCGCGACCCACGCTTATTTCGGGCATGACGAATGGGAGCCTTTTGCCCCAGGCCTGAAAACTCTTGAGGACGCCACGACCATCCGCGGCCGAATTCTGGCTGCATTCGAAGAGGCCGAGCGCACGAGCGATCCGCAACGACGCGCTGCGTTGCAGACCTTCGTCATCATTGGTGGCGGCCCCACCGGGGTGGAACTGGCGGGCACCATCGCGGAGCTTGCACGAGACACGCTGGCGCGAGACTTTCGCTCCATCGATCCAAGCACGTCGCGGGTTGTACTGATCGAGGCTGGTCAACGCCTGTTGTCCGTCTTTCCCGAGGATCTTTCGGCCTATACGCGCCAGGCGCTCGAAAAGCTCGGGGTCGAGGTCGTGCTGGGTACGCCGGTCACCGAATGCTCGGCCGACGGCGTGATGTATAGCGGCAATCCCCTTTCGGCCAAGACCATCGTCTGGGCCGCCGGAGTCCAAGCGTCTCCTGCAGCCCGCTGCTTGGGTGCTGCCTCTGATCGTGCTGGCCGAGTTGTCGTTGGGGCCGACCTGACGGTGGCGGGACACCCTGAGATCTTTGCCATCGGCGATACGGCCTCGTGCACTATGCCTGATGGAAAGCCTGTCCCAGGAATTGCACCAGCAGCAAAACAGCAAGGCAAGTACGTTGCTAGCCTGATTGGGCGACGCTTGAAGGGTAAGCCCAGCGATGGTCCCTTTAAATACCGACATCAGGGGAACCTAGCAACCATAGGCCGTACATTGACATGGGACGAGTGAAGCTGCGCGGAGCGTTTGCATGGTGGATTTGGAAACTCGCGCATATCTACTTTCTTATTGGTACTCGAAATCGCCTTAGCGTTGCCTTGAGTTGGGTATGGAACCACAGCATTGGCTACCGAGGCTCTCGCATCATCCTTCGGACAAGCCCGAGCAAGGACCACCCCCTAAGCCTATGGCGTTGGGTAAATCCAGACCTTAGGATTAGAGGACCATGCTCCGGAGTAGGCAAGACCACGTTTGGGTGCAGTACGGATTCTTGATCGTCTTGCTTAATTGACGTTGATCGTCAGTAGCTTGGATAAGACAGCTGGTTGTTCTAAACAGCGCGCAAGGCCGCGCAGTCAAGTAGCCAGTTGGCAATTCAGGCAAGACAGCTGCTCTTTCACATCCATTGGCCTACTAACTACGTACAAAATCTATGTCACTGATGATCATCATCCTGGCAACGCTGGCCGCGGGCATAGGGAGCGTCTGGATAGCCTATCTGTTGGTCGCCCGTACCAGGGCAAGCAATGGACAGACTAGTTACGCGCAGCAAGGCTTTCTTGGTTTGGCAGCTGGCGCACTTTTAACTACAAGCCTCACTCATCTGCTGCCTGAAGCGCTTGAAAGCAATGTAGATGCGCATGAGCTCTTCTTGGTCATTCTTGCGGGCTTGGTTTTCTTTTTTCTTTTGGGCAAGGCAGAGCTATGGCATCACCCGCACGACCATGAACATACAAGCCCTTCTCACAGAGGCTCCAGTTGGGCATTGCTGATTGGTGATGGTGTTCATTGTTTCGGTGACGGCGTTCTGATCGCTTCTATGTTCATCGTGGACATTCGATTGGGCGCGATTGCTGCCGCATCAGTATCAGCGCATGAGATACCTCATCACATGGGTGATCTGGCCGTTCTACGGGAGGGGAGTTATCGAGGTTCTGCGGTTCTGAAACTCACCATGGCTGGCGGGATGACAGCATTAGGAGGTGTGAGTGGATATCTTCTGCTTGAAAAGCTACAGCATTGGCAACCATTCTTGATGGCTGTCGCTGGGAGCAGCTTTATCTATGTGGCTCTCTCAGACGTAATACCCCGGATGCAGCAACGCCGAACGGCGAAGGACGCCACGATACAAGTGGCTTGGCTTCTGCTTGGGATCGCGATAGTTGCCGTAGTGAACTCGCTGTCTCATGGCAATAGCGCCTTGTGAACCAAGGGGTAATCCAGCGCAGTCGCTGACTGGTTCCAGTCAACTCAAATGTTGGGATTGAAGAAATACGTGTGCTTACACAAGAACCTGCGTCATCGGAATCATTTTTTGAAATGCCTGGGAGACGAACTTGACCGATCTATTCACGACAAAGCCCAAGCCTCCCTTGGCCGAACTACTGCGTCCCAAGACGCTGGATGAATTCGTCGGGCAAAGGCACTTGCTTGGCCCCGGCAAGCCGCTGCGCCTCGCATTCGAGTCGGGCAAGCTGCACTCGTTCATCCTCTGGGGGCCACCGGGCGTGGGCAAGACCACCCTGGGCCGTCTAGCCGCCAGCGTGACCGACAGCCGCTTCATCGCCATCTCCGCCGTGCTGGCCGGGGTAAAGGACATTCGGCAAGCCATCGACGAAGCCCAGGCTGAACTGGATAACCACGGTCGTTCTACAGTCCTTTTCGTCGATGAAATCCATCGCTTCAACAAGGCGCAGCAGGATGCGTTGTTGCCCCATATCGAGTCGGGTCTGCTTACCCTGGTGGGTGGGACTACGGAGCATCCGGGGTTGGCTGTCAATTCCGCCCTTCTCTCTCGTGCTCAGGTCTACACACTGGAGCCGCTGTCTGGCGAAGAGATGCAGCAGCTCTATGCACGCGCGCTGCCGCATCTGCAGGGCATTACGTTGGAGGCGGACGCGCTGGACTTGCTCAAGGGCTTCGCCGATGGCGATGGCAGGCGCTTCCTCAATCTGCTTGAGCAGGTGACAAATGCGGCGGCGGGCGCCGGCAAACCGCTGATCGATGGCGAGTTCACCAGGTTGTCCACCAGTCCGTCGCTGCGCCGCTTCGATAAGGGCGGCGACGAGTTCTACTGGCAGCTCTCGGCATTCCACAAATCGCTGCGGGGTTCCGACCCCGATGCGGCCCTGTATTGGCTGGCCCGCATCCTCGATGGCAGCGGTGATGTGAGTCAGGTGACCCGTCGCATGGTGGTGATGGCCAGCGAAGACATCGGCAATGCAGACCCGCAGGCGCTGCAATTGGCACTCAATGCCGCGTTGGCCTACGACAGGCTGGGCTCGCCCGAAGGCGAGATACCGCTGGCCCAGGCGGTGACTTACCTCGCTCTGGCCCCCAAGTCGAATGCCGCATATGCCGCGTGGGACCAGGCCAAGGCGTTCGTCAAGCGCAGCGGCTCCCAGCCTGTACCACTCCATCTTCGCAATGCGCCGACGAAGCTGATGCAGCAGATGGGATATCGCGAAGGCTACCGCTACGCCCATGATGAGCCCAATGGCTATGCCGCTGGGCAAACCTATTTTCCTGAGGGCTTGGCGCGGCCGGGTTGGTATCAACCAACCGACAGAGGCGTTGAGCGCAAGCTGGGTGAACGGCTCACTTGGCTACGTTCGCTCGACGATGAGATGCCGCCAGAGGCGGATTCTTGACCGATCGCCCCCGAAATCGGCTCATGAACTACAGGATAAGAACATGCCCAACCCTTCTTTCGGTGAATCCTCTTGTACTGCTGCCGCCAGCGGCCTCGTGCAGGTGCGCGGAGCGCGTGAGCACAACCTCAAGGATGTGGACGTCGACATCCCGCGCAACGCGCTGGTTGTCTTCTCGGGTGTGTCCGGCTCCGGGAAGTCCTCGCTGGCCTTCGGCACCATCTATGCAGAAGCCCAGCGGCGCTACTTCGAGTCGGTGGCTCCCTATGCACGGCGCCTGATCGACCAGGCCGGCGTGCCAGATGTCGATGCGATCGACGGCCTGCCGCCAGCGGTGGCGCTGCAGCAGCAACGCGGAGCCAGTAATGCGCGTTCTTCTGTGGGCAGCGTCACCACACTGTCTAGCTTGGTCAGGATGATGTATTCCCGCGCCGGAGCCTATCCGGCCGGTCAGCCGATGCTGTACGCCGAGGATTTTTCCCCTAACACGCCGCAGGGGGCATGTCCGACCTGCCACGGCCTGGGTCATGTGTACGAGGTGACTGAGGCCATCATGGTGCCCGATCCATCGCTCACCATCCGCGAGCGGGCGATTGCCTCGTGGCCGCCCGCCTGGCAGGGGCAGAACCTGCGCGACATCCTGGTCAGTATGGGCTACGACGTGGACCGACCGTGGAAGGACTTGCCGAAGAAGGATCGTGACTGGATTCTGTTCACCGAGGAAACACCGACGGTGCCGGTGTACGCGGGCTTCACACCTGCTGAAACCCGCGCCGCGCTCAAGCGCAAGATGGAGCCAAGCTACATGGGTACCTTCACCGGCGCCCGCCGGCATGTGCTGCACACCTTCGCCAACACCCAGAGCGCGCTGATGAGAAAGCGCGTGTCCCGGTTCATGGAGGGCAAGCCGTGCCCCACGTGCCAAGGCAAGCGGCTCAAGCCTGAGGCACTGTCGATCACTTTCGCCGGTGTGGACATCGGCGCGTTCATGCAGATGCCGCTGCACCGACTGGCGGCCTTGCTCGAACCCATCGCCCAGGGTGATTTCCGCGCCCATGCAGCGGGAGCGGCCACGGACAAAGAGGCAACCCGGCGCGACCGTGCAGAACGCGCGACCTCCGGTCGTGCCGTGCAGGCGGTATCGCCCGACGTGCGCCGCACCTCAGCGCTGTCGGAAGAAAAGCGTCTCGCCGCGCAGCGCTTGGCCAGTGGCGTGATGGCACACCTGCGTCAGCTGCGCGGGCTGGGCCTAGGCTACCTGACGCTGGACCGGGCCACGCCGACGCTTTCGGCTGGCGAGTTGCAACGCCTGCGGCTGGCCACGCAGCTGAGTTCCCTGCTGTTCGGCGTCGTGTATGTCCTCGACGAACCCTCGGCGGGGCTTCACCCCTCCGACAGCCAAGCCCTGTACGACGCTCTCGACCGGCTGCGCGACGCTGGCAACTCGGTGTTCGTGGTGGAGCACGACCTGGAGCTAATGCGTCGCGCACAGTGGCTTGTGGATGTCGGACCGGATGCTGGGGAGCGTGGCGGCCGCGTGCTCTACAGCGGCGAGCCAGATGGCCTGCGCAAGATTGCGGAATCGCGCACCGCCCGCTATCTGTTCGATGAGATCCCCGCGCCGGGGAGCCGGGCGCGCGAAGCGACGGGCTGGCTGGAGCTGCAGGGCATCCACCGCCACAATCTGCATGGTGTGGATGCACGGATTCCGCTGGGCGTGCTGACAGCCGTCACCGGCATCTCTGGCTCCGGCAAGTCTAGCCTTGTAGCGCAGGCCTTGCCGGAGTTGGTGCTGCTGCACCTGGGCCACGAGCTTGAAGACGATGTGGCCGAAAACGCATCCAGCGAAGGGCCAGCAGTAATCGAAGCGACCGGCGGTCATCTGGCGGGCGACGTGGACGCCATTCAGCGCCTGGTGCAGGTGGACCAGAAGCCGATCGGACGTACGCCGCGCTCGAACCTGGCGACCTACACAGGCCTGTTCGACCACGTCCGCAAGCTGTTCGCCGCCACGCCCGATGCTCGACACCGCCGCTATGACGCCGGACGGTTCTCATTCAATGTCGCCAAGGGGCGCTGCGAGACTTGCGAGGGCGAGGGCTTCGTCAGCGTGGAACTGCTGTTTATGCCCAGCGTGTACGCGCCGTGCCCGACGTGCCACGGCGCACGCTACAACGAGGCCACGCTGAAGGTGCGATGGCACGGGCGCAACATCGCCGAAGTGCTGCAGATGACCGTGGAAGAGGCCAGCGAATTCTTCATGGATGAAGGCGCAGTGGCAAGGACACTACAACTGCTGCGTGATATCGGACTGGGCTATCTTCGCCTGGGGCAACCGGCCACCGAGCTTTCCGGTGGAGAGGCGCAGCGCATCAAGCTAGCGACAGAGCTTCAGCGCAGTCAGCGCGGACGCAGCCTGTACGTGCTCGACGAGCCGACCACCGGTCTGCATGCATCGGATGCCGACCGGCTGCTGGTGCAGTTGCAGCGCCTGGTCGATGCCGGCAATACAGTGGTGATGATCGAGCATGACATGCGTGCGGTGGCCCAGGCCGACTGGGTGATTGATGTGGGGCCGGGCGCAGGCGATGCCGGCGGCCGCATCGTGATAGCCGGTTCTCCGGGACAGGTGGCCCGAACGACCAACAGCCGGACTGCACCGTTTCTTGCGCAGGAATTAGCGCGGGCCCGGACGTGAGGCAGGGTTTTGTCTATCTGATTATGGTCAGTCCATGTCCGAAGTCGGTCAGAGGGGAATTTGGCAGGCCAGAACCGAATGACTCAGTGCAGCCCAGACCTGCCGCTCACGGCTGCCGACCGGACGACAGCTTCTGGCCGAACTCAGTCGGTGCCCACCATTAGCCCGGTCAGCCACAACCGGCACAGGCGGTCAGTTCGTCCGGGATACGCAGCATATCGAGGTAACGCACCTTCTGCGCATCTTTCCGTGATCGAGGGACGGCCAAGGAAACTAGGACAGTACGCCCAGCACGACCAATGAAAAATGTCCGATGTCAAGCCCCTGATGGGGGACGGCATCGGCACGAAAGTGCTGACAAGACAAAGGGTTAGCTCGAATTCTAGGCTCTGGGGCCTCCCGACGCTTTGTAGGCCAGGAGCCACATGGGAGCATCGCGGCAGCAAATCCAGGAGCGTTCCAGCCAGCGTTTCGCGCACAGTCCAAAACCAAAACGCGCAGCCTTGAGCTGCGCATTTGAGGCGTGGCCAGCGATGGAATCGTACAGGGTCAACCCGGTTTGGGAGTGGATGCCTTGGCCTTGTCGCCCTTCCTGAATCCTCGATCCCCCGTCATGAAGGATTCGAGCATGTGCGGGATCAACACCATGGCATCGACCGCCTCGCCATACGCCTGAGCATGAAGCGTCGCGTAACGGTCGAGGTCGGCTTTCAGGCTGGCCGGGCATGTGAAGGTCAACTTGACGCTACTGTTGGAGGGCAACGGCCCCAACCGAAGTTTTCTGGCCATGCTCATCGGTTGCCTCCGCGCTGATAGAAGAGTGGCTGGTACGGACGAAGGGCAAGATCTTTTGCCGCCACAATCCGAACCGGCAACCCTGGCCGCGCCGTCAGCGTCGGCTGGATGTTCATGTTGCGCTGGTTCAACTCCTGCCCAACTTGGTTCACGCTGTCCTGCAGACCATTGCGCGTAGCAATGACGATGCGATTGCCGCCCTGCCGGTTCTCCGGCGCGGCCAGCTCGGCGCCCAAGCCCAGCAGTGTGGTCAACGCCGCGCCGGCCAGGATGCGGCCCCAGTGCCGGTCGATCTCGTCTTCCACGCCGGCATAGCCGGCCGGATCGTTGCCCACGAGATTGTCGAGCGTCAGCGAGGACGTATCCGGCAGGATGATCCGGTTCCATACCATCTGCACGCGGCTTTGCCCATAGCTCACCTGGCTGTTGTACTTGCCCAGGATGCGCGAGCCCTGCGGGATCAGCAGGAATTTGCCGGTAGCCGTGTCATAGACCGGCTCCGTCACCGTAGCGATCACGTCACCCGGCAAGTCCGACTTGATGCCCGTCACCAGCGCCGCCGGGATCACAGTCCCGGCCATGACCTGGTACGGCGAAGCCGGCATCTGCAGATTGCCGGAATTGCGGGTTTCCGCAGAACCGCCTTTCAGGAAAGCCTCTTTCTGCTCCTGCCGGTTCTGCACAGCGGTGGGGTCGGAAGGCTAGGCCGCCGTCGAGGCTGGGCCAGCGGCCAGAGGGTCGAAGCCCGCCAAGGCCAATGTCGGGCCAGCCGCCTGTGCAGTCGCTGGCGCTGAGGGCTTGCCGGGCGTGCCCGAGCGGAAGAACACCGACGAAGCCGCTGCCGCATCGGCCTCTTTGCGCCGCGCATCCTCCGGGTCGTGGCCCGGTGGCGCATAGGTCGGCGTCACCGGCTGCTGCGCCTTCACGATGGCTGGGCCAATGTCGCCCGGCAGCGGCGGCCCCAGCTCAGGCACCTTGGGTAACTTGGAGTAGTCCGAGGGCAACCCATCCAGCCCCTCGGACTTCGACACGCGATCCACGTTGTACTGCTCGGTCTGCTCGCCCGCGCCGCGCCGATGCGGCTGCAATGACCAGATCGTGGCCCCAAACACGGCGACCGACATGCCGCCCGTGAGCATGGCCAGCGTGCGCCGGTTCAGGCGCGTGACTGGGCGCGGCTGCGCGCGCAGCGCTACCGCCTCGGGCGCCTCCTTCGATGGGATAGGGATATCGGGGGATTGATCCTGGCTCATGCTCAGTTCCTCCGCGTTCCATCGGTACGTTCAATCCTTACCACGTCGCCCTTGTCCCCGCCCAGGCGCAGCTCGGCTGCGCCGAACAGGCGATCCACGATGTAGTAAGGCGAGCGGAAGCGGTAGTTCACCAATTGCCCATCGCCCTGCGCGCCGATCACGAACAGCGGCGGCAGCTCGCACTGGGCGATGCCAGGCGGAAACTGGATATAGACCTTCTCGCCATCGTCGAAGGCGCGCAGCGGCTTCGACGGCGGATTGCTCCCGCTGACCGTGTAGCGAAAGCGGATCTTCTCCAGCGACAGACCGCTATCAACCGGCGCGGCGGTACTGGCCGCCTGCGCCTGGCGCTGCAAGGCCAGCATCTTGTCCTTCGGATACTCCCAGGACACCGATGCCATCCACGTCTTCTCGGTCGAGGTCAGCTCCAGCAGGTACGTCCTTCGGCTGGTGGTGATGACCAGATTGGTCTTCAGCCCAGAGCGAATCGGCTTGACCATGACGTTCACCCGCAAGTCCGAGCCGGAGCCGCTGGACGTGTCACCCACGATCCAGCGCACGGTGTCACCGGCGGCGACCGTCACCAGTTCCTCGCCGGGCTGCAGCGAAACCACCGTCACGCGGCCGACAGCCGCATAGACCTGGTACAGCGCGCCATCGGTGAAGGGCCAGACCTGAATGGCATTCGCATAGCCCTCGCGCGTGGGTGCCATGCGCGCCTCGGCATTGGCGCGGGAAACGCGCAACGTTTCGTCCTTCGGCTCGGCGGCAGGCTTCACTTCGCCCGTGTCGGGCAAGGGCTTCATCTGCCCAGGAAGTGCCAGAGGTTCAGGTACGCTTACCACTTCCACGGGCTTCGGCGCCTCGGGCAACGGCTGGGCCGGTACCGGCTCATCGAGAGAAATCCGCGGCGGCGGCGTGCCCTGCGAAGCGCAGCCTGCCAACAAGACGGCGGATGCCAGAAAAATCACTGGCAAGACGGATTTACGGAAAACATCATTCATGGTTTTGCTCCTTCATTCGCTTCCAGTTCACGGCTCCACGACAGGCCATTGACGTAGATTCCCAAGGGGTTCTTGCGCACACGCTGCTCGGTGGGCGGCGTCTGCTGCACGATGGAAACTACGGCGTTCCAGCGTTCAGTGCGATCCAGCGCGCCATTGACGAAGCGCGTCTCCGTCCAGCGCACGTTGAACGACGTGTCGCTGGCGCGGGTCACGCTGGTGATCTGCACCGTCACCGACTCCTTGCTGTTAATTTCCACGCATAACTGACCCACGGGGATGCGGCATAAATCTTGGACGGTTATGCAGCAATCCCGAGGGCCCTGCGGTACTCAACAGGGCTCCGTGCCCCTAACGAGATCTTGATCCGTTGCTCGTTGTACCAACGGATGTACGCGTCCAGAGCTTGCGTGAACTGCTCAATGCTCGTGGTTTGCCAGTCGCGGGCATAAAACAATTCGTTTTTGAGCCGCCCGAAGAAGCCTTCACAGGCCGCATTGTCCGGTGAGTACCCCTTACGTGACATCGAGCGCACTAACTTGGCATCAGCGATGCGTGACAACCATCCTGGCCAGCGATAGTGGGCACCACAGTCTGAGTGAACCACAGGTTGCACTTCGCTGTCATTGAGCTTGGCGATCGCGGCATCCAGCATCGTGTTGACCAGTTCAGCGTCGGGGCGTGTTCCGATAGACCAGCTCACCACCATTCCATCGAAGCAATCGATCATGGGCGACAGGTAGACTTTGCCGGCGGGTAGTTGGAACTCCGAGATGTCGGTCAGCCACTTCTGGTTAGGCGCAGTGGCATTGAAGTCGCGATTCAGCAAGTTCTCAGGTGCAGGGCTAATCTCTCCCAAGTAGGAGCCGTAGCGGCGTCGTTTGGGCGCAGCGGCCACCAGCCCTTCCTGCTTCATCAGGCGCCGGACCACCTTCTCCGAGATCCGCACGCATTGCCTGAGCAGTGAGGCCTGGATGCGACGGTAGCCATAGCAGCCATGGTTGCGCTCGAAGATGTCCGTGATCGTTCGGCGCACCGCGACATACTTTTCGTCAGCGTTGAGCCGAGCTCGATGGTAGAAGTACGAGCTGCGAGCCAGGACTAGCGAGGCGAGCAACTCGGCAAGTGAGTATTCATGGCGCAGGGCATCAACCAGAAGTGTCTTCTCACGATTGCTCAGGAGATGAAGGTCGATGCCCTGGTCCTCTTTTAGGAGCTCGTTCGCCTTCTTCAATAACTCCTGTTCCAACTGCAACCGCCTCACTTGACGACGTAGCGTCTGGAGTTTCTGCTCCAACTGGGACAGCTCCGAACCCGTTGAAGAATCATTGAAGCGCTTCATCGATGCGAGAGCCTCTGGCCCCAATAGTTGATTGCGCCAGTTGTACAGCGTCTCTCGACACACGCCAACGTCGTCAGCAATGGCTTGGACGCGTCCTTGACGTGTGCACAGTGCGAGCACCGCAGCGTGCTTCTGCTCGTTCGACGATGCTCCAAGCAGGCGTGGCCGAGCCCGGGGATTGAGCTCTTGAACCCAAGCGTGAAGTGAGGCCCTCCCGGGATAGCCAAGAGCCTTGATTGTGAAAGCCACGCAGCGCCCGTGCGTCAGATAGTGTTCGACGGCCCGAGCCTTTTGCTCAGCGGTGAACTTCGGTGGACGAACAACCGCTGTCTTCAAGGCTCGACCCTGCTCGTACTCGCGGTGCCAGCTCTTGAGCGAATTCTTGGTGGGATAGCCCAACTGCTGAATGGTTGCCGCGACTCGTTTGCCTAGCTGGATGTAGAGCGTCACCGCGCGGATTCGATCTTCGTATGAATACATGAACTACCTCTCAGTAGTCCAAGATTTCATCCGCATCCCCCCGGGGGCTAGCGGGTCAATTCTGGGTGGAAATCAACACCATGCCTTTTGGGGCTGCTCATGTACTCCCGCCAAGCTTGCTATTGCTTCGGTCAACTGAAGTTTGATTTTTCAGGCCGCATATTTGACATGTGGCTCCGGGAAAAATTTGCTCACACGTGCGGGAGATATCCCCAACATGCTGCATGTGCTCGGTTGCTGCGAACTTAAGCCCGGGCATGTACGCATAGCTCTACTTCTCGGCACGTAGGAATTTAGGCGGATTACTCACCAGAGACTGGCTGAGCAATTGCGGCCCAAACAAAGACGAGGGCGTCAGCGGCCAAGTGTCGTCAAAAAGCTTCCAGCTCATTAGCCGACCAATCAGCTTCGACTAGTTAAATGAACCGCATTACGCCAGAGGTGATGTTTTTTCTGGATGCCCGTAACCCATGTTGGCACAAGTTCAGTTGAGCTTTGCGCTACATCATGTCTTGGCCGTTTCGTCACAAGCTGAGTTAGGTCTTGCTGTACGCCATAAGCGATATCTGCTGAATACGGCTCCCGAGCCGATGACGGTGCCCCCTGCAACTAAAAAATAGCCGAATGTGTCTTAATGAACCACACACTAGACGGCTGTTATTTTGTCCAGTACTATTGGTGAAGCAACACTATATGTAGCGTGTTGACCAACTTAGATGCACTACATATAGTGTTGGCAGCACTCCTGGTGGTTGAGTGCCAATTTGGATAATCGACCACTGACTCCAGAGAGGATCAATCGTGGCAGAAAAGCATCAAGTCATCTTTTATCCGGTCGGAAACGGTGACACGACGCAGATCGTCTTATCTAACGGTCGTCGTGTCCTGTTTGACTTCTGCCATCGAGGAGCCAAGGCGGAGGACCCGAGCACGCCTGAAATTGACCTCAAGGCGACTCTGAGGGCCGACCTGAAGAAGGCCGACCGCGACTATTTCGATGTCGTCGCCTTCACCCATGCGGACTTGGACCACATTCAGGGCAGCACCGAATTTTTCGAACTGCAGCATGCCAAGAAGTACCATGGCGAGGGCCGAATCAAGATTCGCGAACTCTGGGTGCCCGCCGCAATGCTGTTGGAGCAGGCCGACAATGATCATCAGATGGAAGAATTCGTGCTGCTCCGGCAAGAGGCGCGGCACCGGCTACTGGAAGGCAAGGACATCTTGGTGTTCTCGAAGCCCCAAGCACTGGCAGACTGGCTCGAACCCATCTTGAAAGAACGCGGCGAGTCGCCCTCAGCGCGCGATCACCTGTTTATCGACGCCGGCACGATCGTGCCCGGCTTCACTCTTGCAAAGGACCAGGTAGAGTTCTTCTGCCACTCGCCCTTCATCAAGCACTGCGACGAAGGCGACATGATCCGCAACGAAGCATCGCTAGTTTTCAACGTGCGCTTCCGCGCCGATGGCGCCCACTTCGACTATCTGGAGGTCGGCGATGCAACCTGGGAGAGCATGGAGGAAATAGTCAAGACGACGCAGTACCACAAGAACGAGGACAGGCTGGCATGGGATCTGTACAACATCCCGCACCATTGCAGCTACCTCGCGCTGAGCGATGAGAAGGGTGACAGAGAAACCGATCCGAAACCATTGATCAAAGACCTTCTGCGTATGGGCAGGCCGGACGCGTATATCGTCAGTTGCAGCAAGCCAATCCCGGACGTGCGTGACTCGTATACCCAGACTCAGCCACCGCATATCCAGGCACGAAAAGCCTACGTTCGGTATTTGGAAGAAGTTGGCGGCCGCAAGTTCCTCGTCACGATGGAGGAGCCAAACGCTAACAAGCCGGAGCCCATCAAGTTCGAAATCACGAGCGGCGGCGTTAGTTGGGTTCGGTCCGCATCTATCGGTGCGCCGGCCATCATCGTGTCCTCCCCCCCTCGAGCTGGCTGATGGTCGACGAATATCACGAACTGGCCAATGTCGTCGAGATTGCTGATGGGGGGCACTGACGATTCCCCGCGCCCAACTGCTGCACGATGCCATTGTGCGGCAACGCGATTTCACGATCGTGCAGATCCTGCACTATGGCAAGGATGAAACGCCGATGCTGGAATGCATCATCGTCGATGTCGAATGCGATGGCGTTCCGTCGAAAAACAGCGTCGGTATCCGATACAGGGAACGTCTTGCGCTGTGCGTGTCGGGCAATCCCAAGCTGCTCGTAGAGGTGCTGGCGCTACGCAAGGACTTTCCGGTCCTGATGCACCAAAACCAGGGCATCCCCGGCGCTCCTGCCAGCCTCTGCCTCTACTTCGAACCGGAAGCCGCCGTGATGCGCACCTGGACACCACAGAGTTTTCTGCGTCGAATCCAATGGTGGCTCGAAAAAAGTGCGCGGCACGAACTGCACCCGGCAGATCAGCCAGTCGAGCATTTGTTCTTCGCAACCAAGTACGAGCTGGTCTTGCCGTGGAACTTCCCAGCACTTCACAAGAGTGCAGAGCATCGCTTTGTCATTGCGCGAAGCCCAGAGCGCCCCGATGGTGGCTTCACGTGCTTTCTGGAAGCAATTCCCAGGGATGCGGCCATCAAGACCGGTACGACGGCCCCCATTGAATTGGTGCTGCCGCCGATTGTGCACGGCTTCGTGGAGCGCGATCCTGCGACCCTAGGGCAACTAGCCGACATTCTCTCCAGGCGTGGTATAGAGCTACTGCCTACCTTGCGAGCAATTCTGCAGGCGCGCGTGGGCGAAAACGGAGTCGCGGCATCAGCCGACGACAAATCGACAGTTGTCTTGCTCCACATTCCTCTTTGCCGGGCCGAGGGTGAGAATCCCGTCGGCATGGCACATCGCGCGTTTGTGCTGATGGTGGGGGGACTTGAACTTGGTGTTGCTACCGGCGCGTTGTTCGTCCTTGAAAAGAAGTACTTCAGGGCAGTCGGTTTGATAGACGCGAAGCCGACCACGGAATGGTGTACACAGCCTTTGCTGCCGATGACCGTGCTGCGCAGGAACGATGCTGTTGCGGCAAGGACGCAGTCAGGTATCGCCGACGAAGGCCCCCTCGGCGTGCTGATTGGAGCCGGCTCGCTCGGCAGCGCAATGCTCAACCTGTGGGGACGCGCCGGCTGGGGGCGCTGGACCGTCATCGACAAAGACCACATCAAGCCGCACAACTTATCGAGGCATACGGCCTACTCGCAGCACATTGGGTGCTCCAAGGCCTCCGTCGTGGCGGACTTGCACGCAGCGGCGATGGGTCGGGCTACCGAGGTCACTCCACTTGACGCGGATGCGAGCGATTTCAGCCCAGGGGCAGTTACCGATGCACTATCAAATGCGAAGCTGGTGATTGATGCCTCAACGACCTTGGAATACCCCCGAGCCGCCAGCGCGGTCGATCACTTCGCCAGGCACTTTTCCGCCTTCGTCACGCCGACCGGCAACGCAGCCGTGCTGCTCGCGGAGGACGCCCTGCGGCACATTCGCCTGCGGACCCTCGAAGCCCAGTACTACCGGGCCTTGATTCAGGAAAATTGGGGAAGCAATCACCTCGCGGGCAATGCCAGCTCGTTCTGGAGCGGCGCTAGTTGCCGGGACATTTCGATGGTTCTTTCTTACTCACGGATCATGGGGCAGGCCAGCACTTTGGCAGAGCAGATCCCAGCGGCAGTTGCACAAGACAGTGCAATGATCCGGATATGGCAGCGTGATCCGGTTCGCGGCGCGGTGGAGGTCCACGATGTGTCCGTGGCTACCGAACGTCGCATGGAGCTTGGCGAGTTCGCTCTGTTCATTGACGCGGACGCGGAACGGCAGCTTCGGGACATGCGCGCGCAGGGCTTTCCGAACGAAACCGGCGGCGTGCTGCTCGGATACTATGACTTCAACATCAGCGCCGTCGTCGTGGTTGCAGGCCTGCCGCCTCCCCCAGATAGCAAGTCCAGCCCAGGCTCCTTCGAGCGCGGCGTTGCAGGCCTGGCGGAGGCGGTCGCTGAAGCCTCCCGTCGCACCGCTGGCGTTGTCGGCTACATCGGTGAATGGCACAGCCATCCACCCGGACATTCCGCCTCGCCCAGCCGAGACGACCTTTTGCAACTCGTTCACCTGGCCCTGGGCATGGCTGACGATGGCCTGCCCGCCATTCAACTCATCGTTGGGGAACAAGACCTGCAGATCTTGCAAGGTACGGTGAAGTGACACGTTGCGCGTGGATGTTCGCCAGATTGGCAATTCTCGGACGCGATGCCTGGACTGATTACGGGATGACGGCCACTAAACGATCACCGCGGAGTACGATGGATGAGTGACATGAAAGACTACAGCAGCAAGACCCTGAAAGGCCGAAATCTGGCTTGGTTGGTCGCCACTCTCGTCTTAGATGTCCTTGTGCTCCTGGTCATCGCATTCAACACCGCGATCGACGAGCTAACGCTGACGAAAGTCGCCGTCATTCGTGCTAGCTTGACAACATTGCTGCCTATCCCAGCGCTGATCCTCTCCTCGCTTATTTCCTCTGATCACAAGGCCATCCTGGTGTTCTGGCGCCGTCAGCACCCGTTGCCAGGCGCTCGTGCTTTTTCCGTACATGCACCTGCAGACCCACGGATCGACCTGGACAAACTGAAGAAAAATGTGGGTGAATTCCCGAGTGCGGAGAGAGAGCAGAATTCAAAATGGTACGGCCTGTACAAGCAAGTTGACTCCGATCCTTCGGTCGTGGACAGCCATAAAAATTACCTACTGTTCCGAGACATCGCGGCGATGTCGCTGCTGCTCGTTCCGGCACTCCCGCTGGTCATGTACCTCGGTGGCGTCGACTCAACACGCATGATGGCGTCCGCAGCTTGGTTTCTCGGGCAGTATTTGATTGCGGCATCTGCCGGAAGAACCACGGGCATTCGCTTCGTGCAGAACGTCCTGGCCGTGCATGCCAGCCGAAAAGTGGCTGGTTCAAGACCCGCAATGCGCAAGCCAGCATCGGCGCAGGCCCCAGCAAACAATTGAAGCTCAACTATCCGTTTCCCGATGTTGCGCGGCAGTGCCGAGCGTCTGGGTAAACCAACATATCCCGCTGCGCTCAATTCGGATTCGACGTCTCAGTATTGCCATGCAATGCTCTAAACCCTTGATCGCGCGCCATGAACGCTGCGGATGGCCTGTCTCCAGTAGAGTTCGAGAGGCGCAATTCTGTGAGGCTTGTGGCTATCTAGGAATAGCTGGTCGATTCAATTCCAAAGCGCTGTAGCAAAAATCGCTGCATGAGGTCACGGGTGCCTCGAACTGTAAGTCACTCTCCGCGATCAGACCACCAACTTAGAACAGGATACTGTCTGTGGCGCAGTAGGTGCGGCGGCATGAGCGTGTCCGATGCAAAGTAGCTAGAAGCCGAAAACGGACTTCTCAAACGGCTGCTGGCTGACGCTCTGCTTGTAAACGAGGTGACGAAAGATGCCTTGAAAAAAGTGGCAAAGGCATCTTTACGTGTTCCGGTCGAACTGACCGCCTATGCCGGTTGTGGCTGATCAGGCTGCTGGTCGTGAACGGCTGAGTTCGGCGAGAAGCGGAATTCCGGCTGATCGATACCAGCGTCAGCTTCAAGCTGATCTTAGCCATTCACGATTCTCTTTAGAAGGTTTCCCAATCAACGTCTTTGTCTCTTGTGGAGCGTTGAGTTCCAGCAATTGTCGCTGGGCGACGCTCGACAATTGGCTTGATCGATGCGAGTGGCTCTTGACGCGGCTTTGATAAGTTTGCCGCTGTTTTTTGCCTCGACACACTTGTATGTGTCATCGCCATAGTTGAACCGCTTCTCTTGATTTCCTCCGAAAGCTTGAAGACTGCGACAGCGTCGACCAAGGACCGGGCCTGGTGGTTCAGACTGCTGGCCGCAGCTGCCATTTCCTCGACTAGCGCAGCGTTCTGTTGCGTGGTTTGGTCCATCTGAGTGGCAGCCTCACCGACCTGTGCGAGCCCTTGGCTTTGCTCTTGGCTTGCTGCACTGATTTCACCCATGATGTCGGTGACTCGGCCGATGGCAGAGACCACGTCGGTCATCGTCCTGCCGGCCTTGTCCACCAGCAGCGAGCCCTGTTCGACACGCTCGACGCTGGTGGTAATCAATGTCTTGATTTCTTTGGCAGCCTCGGCCGACCGTCCGGCAAGTGCCCGTACTTCACTGGCCACCACAGCAAATCCGCGGCCTTGCTCGCCGGCACGGGCAGCCTCGACTGCGGCGTTCAATGCCAATATGTTTGTTTGGAAGGCAATACTGTCGATGACGCTGATGATGTCGGCGATTTTTTTGCTGCTCTCATCGATGCTTTTCATGGTCGCGACGACCTGGTCAACCACTTTGCCTCCCTCAATTGCCACGACAGAGGCACTCTTGGCCATCTGGTTTGCCTGAGTGGCGTGTTCCGCATTCTGCTTAACGGTTGATCCCAGTTGCTCCATGGACGCAGCAGTCTGCTCCAAAGCGCTTGCTTGTTCTTCGGTTCTTCCGGACAGATCATTGTTGCCAGCAGCAATCTGAGCACTGGCAGCAGCAACACCCTGCGCGTTGGAACGCACAGATGTCACTGTCGTTACCAAGCTGTGTTGCATGCGTTCTAGTGCGCCAAGTAGAAGACCCATTTCGTCTTTCGACGTGGCGGAAATTGAAGCGCTTAGATCCCCGCTAGCCACGCGGTTTGCAACCTGCATAGCCTGTGCCAAAGGGCGAGTAATCGAGCGAACAATCGCCAAGGCTAAGAAAACGGCAATCACTGTAGCAATTGCACCCGTGACCAGGACCTCCCATACTAGTTGGTTCGCAGCTGTCTCCGCCTGTTGGCTGGATTTTTCCGCGCGCTGGGTTTGATCTGCGAGCAGCTCGTGAATGACCTGCTGATACTCGAGCTGAGTCGGACGTAGCTTGGCCTCAAGCATGGCCAACGCCTCGTCATGCCGGCTCCCGTCCACGAGCGCGATGAACTCGTCACCTTGCTGAAGGAACTTTGCTCGATGCACTAGCAGACGCTCCAGTAGAGATTTGCCTTTTTCGGAGCTAATCAATTGGGTCAATGTCTTGACCTGTTCCGCGATAGAGGTGCGAGCATCGCGAATCTTGGTGTGAGCTGAGTCTTTGATGTCTCCTGATTGGAACAACACCAAGTTTCGAAACTGGATGGCCTGCTCATTGGTCCCATCAAGAATGGTGTTTAGCGAGCGGCTGAGAGGGATTCGTCTCTCAGTGATCTCGTCGAGCGCGGAACGCTGGATCGAGGAACCAAAGAGTGCAACGCCGCCCAGAACAGCAAGGAGCACGACCATCAATGCGAATGAGATGGTAAGTCGGGTGGAGATTTTGAAGCGTTCCATGTTTTGCGATTTTTCTGTTGACGACTGTTATGCCTGCACCGCATTGGATTTTGTGCTTCGTGGTTACAAACAACTTACACATTGCAAGAAGGTTGATGCGCATCAAGAAAAAAGAGGCGGGATCGCTTCGTAGTCAATGAATGCTCAATCGCGCGCTTCGCTATGCCTACCATGGTCCTTGCGGACTGTCTCAAGGCGGGTAGGCATCGCAGGCCTATCTTTGGACTGCGTTTTTCACCCATATCTCGCGACCGTAGTTGGTAGTCCGATTAATGCACTTAAGGTCCCACTCAAAAAAGCGCATCAAACCGAGACGTTGCATTGACTATGCGAAAGCCTCAGGTTGCTCCCCTAAACTGGTTTTTCCCATGCAGCAAGACGTTGCATCTCCATTCGGATCACGTGCCAGTGAGCTTGAACTTTTTCCCAGTCTGCGCCTTTACAGGCTTCCTCAAGATTCCTTGCAATATCTGAGGCCGTCTCAAGTCCGAGTAGACGAAATACACTTTTCAGGTTGTGTGCTAGGCGGTGCAATCCAGCACTGTCACTTGAGGAGAGATGCTGAGCGCCAAGAGTGAGATCTGTCGACATCTGGACCGCGCAAGCGGCCTTGTACTCGATAAACAACTCTCGATCGCCGCAAAAATAGGTATTGACGGCGTACTCCTCCACATGCATGTCGCCAAAATTAGAAGTCCTTGCCGCATGCATAACTGAAGTTGCCATATTTGCATTGAGCGCAGTCTCAATGCAAGTCACCAACTCCTTGACAGACACTGGCTTGCGCAGCACTCGGCGGACACTTAGCTGTTCAAGGTACTCGGTGAGTGAATAGTCCAGCCCGGCACTGAAGACAACTACTGGGCAGGCGGAGAACGAAGATTTGCGAAGCCACTCGATGAGTTGCAAACCAGATGCACCAGGCAACATCATGTCGGTGATCAGCAAAGCACACGAGCTGAGCGGAATGAGCTGCTGGGCTTCTTCCGCAGTTGTGCATGTCACCAGATCCAGTGAAAGGTCTTCGAGTGCTATTGCAACGAAGCGTGTAATCAAAGGGTCATCCTCGACTAGCACGACCACTGGAGGTGTGGTCTTCATGAGACTAGCAGCTCATTCAAGGCTTTTGGAAAGTCTTGCACCAAACGGGGCTTGTGCAGTATGGGCACTCCGTTCAATGCAAATTCGTACGATTGACGCTCTCCTTCATCCATGGATGTGATGACCAGCAGCTTGCATAGGGCGAATTGCGGGTGCGTCTTCAGTGCAGTGATCAGTGCAGCTCCGTTGATATCGGGTAGCAGGATATCCACCAGCATCACGTCGGGTTGAATGCGTCCAAACAAAGCCATGCCAGTAATGCCATCGTGCGCAACGTGTAGCTCGACATCTGGGAAGTGGCGCTGAATGAGCAATTGCACGAGGTTCTGGAAGTGAACCGAATCCTCAATGAGCAGGATGCGCTGCTTGGGCTTGAGGCGCGGTGAAGGCTCCGGAGCTTGATCGCCTGAGTTAGCTTGCCGGCCTTGCCATGCGTCGACCGAGACTTGAGTGATGCGACGGTGGCCGCCTGGTGTTTTCCATGCCTCGAGCTCCCCACGGTCCACCATCAGCTGAACCGACCGTACTGCCATTCCTAACTTTTTTGCAACTTCTGCGGTGGTGAAGTGCGCAATTTGATCTATTGGTTCGCATATTTCTGACATGCGAGAGATTTTGCATCAGATTCAATTGATAAATTTGATTCAAAATTGATATAATTGATAAACCTGATACGAAATGTTAAAAGTTGCGAACCCAACCTGAAGGCTTCTTTCATGAAAAAAATTCTCATCGTTGAAGACCATGCTGACATCCGGAAGCTGATCCGTATGACGCTCGAGTTCAGGGACTTTGAAGTGCAAGAGGTCGCAACTGGCGATGAGGCGTGGGAGGTCACTCAGCGCACCAAACCCGATGTAGTCCTCCTGGACGTCATGATGCCGGGCAAGCTCAGTGGCCTGGAAGTCTGTCAATTGATCAAAGACAGTGATGACTTGCGCGATACCCAAGTGATCATGTTGACAGCGCGCGGTAGTGCCGATGATCGACAAGCTGGTCTAAATGCAGGTGCCGACGAGTACTTGGTAAAGCCGTTTAGTACCTTGAAGCTGCTCGAAGTCATTGAAAGTCTGGAGAGGACCATTTGATGTCAGAGCTAGGCGATGCATTGCACAGCGAGTCACGAAGCTTCGATCCTGCCGCCCTGGCGCAAATGGAGCAGTTCATGGGCGTGTCCGAATTTTTGTGTAAACGGTTCGGACTTCAATTGACGGAGATGCGGTCTCCGAACTGAATGGTAAAGCGGGTCAGCGCAGCCTTCCAATCCCGGATGGGCATGGTCCACTTCTGACT
>NZ_VOQT01000031.1:0-26716 GCF_008121555.1 Comamonas sp. Z1 | reverse complement strand
AATCGTGGCTCTGACACGCAAGCCAAGCTTGATGTAAAGCTCAACTGCACGAATCCTGTCTGCGTATGAGTACATGAACTACCTCCTGGTAGTCCAAGTTTTTGTCCGCACCCCCGGCGGGTCAGTTTTGCGTGGAAATTAACAGGTCGGCAAAGCGCTGCCTGACTTCGGGCTGGGCCATGGCTTTGGCAATCTCCTTTTCCAGCCGTGTCGTGATCTCGGTCGGTGTGTTTGCCGGGGCGAAGACGCCGAACCAGTTGCCCAGCTCCACGCCCTTAACGCCCAGCTCAGTCAGCGTGGGCACGTCGGGAAAGAAGGGCGAGCGCTTGGCGCCAGTCACGGCGAGCAAACGCACGCGCCCTTCGCGAATGTGAGAAATGCCGCTGGCGGGATCAAAGTAGTAGTCGATCTGGCCGGCCAGCACGTCTTGCAACGCTGGCGCCGCGCCCTTGTATGGCACGTGCACCACATCCACCTGAGCCTGCTGCTTGAACAACTCGCCGACTAGGTGCATCTGCGTTCCCGCACCACCCGAGCCGTAGCTGAGCTTGCCCGGCGCGGCCTTGGCCATAGCCACGAGTTCGGTAGCCGACTTAGCACGCAAATCCTTCTTGGCAACCAGATAGAGCTGAGCATGGCCCAGACTGGCCACGGGACGCAAGTTGCGCTCAATGTTCAGTGCAGGCTTGAACAGAAAAGGGTTGGCCGTCTGAACCGAAATTGGCGCCACCATGAAGGTATAGCCATCGGGCGCAGATTTGATGGTCTCGACGGCCGCAATGTTGCCGCTGGCGCCGGGCCGGTTGTCCACGACGACAGGCTGGCGCAGCGACTTGGCCATGGCTGCCCCCACCACGCGAGCCATGACATCAGTGGAGCCTCCGGCCGGAAAACCAACGACGAAGCGGATGGGCTTGGCCGGCCACAGTGCCTGGGCCTGGGCCGCACCGCCAGCCTGCAGGCACAGGGTGGCCACGATGGCGCCCAATAGGCTGCGGCAGGAAAGAACACGGGAAAAAGAATGCATCATGACTTGTCTCCGTCTTGTGAATTGTTAGGAGCAGGACTTCGCAGCCACGCGTAAACAAAGAACGTTTCCATCGGGTAAACGTCTTGCTCGAATCGGATGTGCGCAAGTCGTAAGGAAGAAGGTGGGAGACTTAGAGTGGCTTATTCCATAGGAAGACCCTCCCCAACCCCTTGGGGATACTGCAGCGGCATGACTTGCTGGCGGCGCCCGTTACCACGCAAACCTGGTGCTGTAGTTTCAGCCTGCCGGTCTGATTCTTTTCCATTGTCATAACGACCCCCCTTAAATCCGAAGAGCCGCATTCTCTAAGTCCCGGCGCGCGAAGTCCTTTGACAATTCATGCAAAGAACCGGACTTTTCGTGCATAGCCAGTTCATAACGGGTAATCCCTATAAGTCTGACTGCGCATTGGCTAGGACATTTCATGCATGCAACGTCACCCTCCATCCAGCAACCGCACGCGCCGTATCCCCAACTACGCAATGTATGGCGACAACGCACCGGCGGGCGGCAGCAACATGTTCAACTTCGAGTGGATACCTGAGCGCTCCCCACTGTACGATTGGGAGATCGACCCCCACGAGCACCAGTCGCTAATCCAGATCCTGCTCATGACTGAGGGTCAGGGCAACGCCTTGCTGGACGACGCGCGCTGGCATCTACGCGCGCCGGCCCTGGTCGTGGTGCCGGCGGGGCGCGTACATGGCTTCGAGTTCAACCCCCAGGTCAACGGCGTAGTAGTGACGGCGGCACAAAAGCCGCTGGAAGCCATGGCGCGGATTGTCATGCCCGAGCTGCTGAGCACACTGCGCAAGCCACTGGCCATCAACCTGCCTGAGCAAGGCCGCTACACTGCAGGTCTGATGCCGCTGTATCTGAGCATAGAGCGCGAATGGCGCCTGGCCGCCACTGGCCAAGTCGCTGCTGGCCTGTCACTCATTACCACGCTGCTAGTACAGGTCGCGCGGCTCAATGAAACGCTGGAGCCCGCTATCTGGCCGGCGCTTTCACGCAAGACCTTACAGTTGGAGAAGTTAAGAAACCTAATCGACGAGCACATACGCCACCGCTGGAGCGTCGCGCAATATGCTGAACAGCTAGGCATCAGCCCGGGTCAACTTTCCCGGCTCACCCGCGAAAGCTTGGGTAAATCCAGTATCGATCTGATCAACGAGCGCGTGCTCATCGAAGCCCAGCGCGAACTGATCTATACCAACGCAAGCATCAAGCAGATCGCCGACGGTCTTGGCTTCGAGGATGAGAGTTATTTTGGTCGATTCTTTCGCAAGCACTTGGGCGTGAGCCCACAGGCCTACAGGGTCCAGGAACTTGAACGCCTGTCGCAAGATTAAGAGCGGCCTGTATGTTTACAGGTGTCGGGGTGAGGGACCAGAGCCGCTATCGGCTGTTTGCGCAGATCGACCGTGTTAGACCCCTCCCATACCACCTTATAGCGTCATTAAGGAACTGAGCAGCATGCAGCCTTTGGCTGCATGCTGCCGATCTGAAGGCAAGCCGACGTACTTGGGTGGAGCAGGCCCCAACGAAGCCATTGTCCTTGTTGGAGGTGCCGTTATGCAAACAAGTGTTATCGGCGTGGATGTCTCCAAAGCGGAACTGGTCATCAGCGTTGGCGATCAAGCTGCGCCGCGCGACGGTCCGCACCAGGTCGACCGTCCGCAGGCTGGCGACCTACTGCTGCCATCGGGACACGGCGACGGGCCCCCGGCGCCGTTCGATCTGCTCAGCTGCACCAAGGCAGCGCTCTTCCTCGAAACGTCCTGCCACCAGTTGGACCCCGGTGGGGCCGGTCGGCGCCAGTCCCATAGGCACCGTCAGGCCCGGCAGAGCCAGGATGGCCGTGGACAGCAGCATGCTTTGCGCATCCACCAGTGTGCGCATGACCTCGGCACCCTTCAGATCCCCATCGACGGCGAAAGGAGTCTGCCAAGACACCGGGCACAGCAGCAGCGGGTAGCGCTGCAGAAACACCGCCCACTCGCGCTGCAGCGCCACACGCAAGCCTTGCATGCGCAGGTAGTCCTTCATGCCAAGTCCCGGCACCAACGCATGCATTGCGGCGTGCGCCAGCTGAACGGCGGAGTCACCACTGGTGGCCACGGCATCGCCCAGCATCTCGTCCACCTCGTGCGTAGTGAGCTGCAGCCAGGCGTCGGCGGCTTCGCGCAGCCGCGGGGGCGCGGCCTCTACCACGTCATAGCCTGCGTCGGCGAGCATCTGCGCCGCGCGCCTCAGCGCCTGCTCAACGGCGGGTGCAGCGCGATAGCCGGGTGCCTCCAGGCAGAGCGCGACGCGGCAGGGCGCGGAGATGCCGACACCAGCCGGTGCCACCGGCACCCATTGCGGATCGCGCACGTCGCGCGTCGACATGGCCTGCAGCGCCAGCCGGATGTCAGCCACGCTGCGCGCTAGCGGACCCTGAACCGAATTCAGGAAGAAGCTGATCGGTCGCTCGACCGTGCTCGCCGGGTTGAACGCCGGAACGCGGCCGACGGTGGGCCTAAGGCCGTACACACCGCACGCATAGGCCGGATAGCGAATCGAGCCGCCTACGTCGTTGCCATGCGCGATGGGACCCATACCGGCTGCCACCGCCACCGCAGCGCCGCCGCTGGAGCCGCCAGGCGTAAGGTCGGCATTGTGCGGATTCAGGGTGCGGCCATGCAGATCGTTGTCGGTGAACCAACGCATGGAAAACGCCGGAGTGTTGGTACGCCCTATTGGAATGGCGCCGGCCCGGCGCAGATTGGCAACCACCGCACTGTCGGCATCGGCCACCAGGTCCCGGTTGGCGGGAATGCCGTTGGTCGTGGCAAAGCCCCTCTGGTCGGCATTTACCTTGATGGTCACCGGTACACCATGCAGAGGTCCGAGCGCCTCGCCGCGCGCCAGCCGCACGTCTGCAGCCCTCGCCTCTTCCAAAGCCTGTGCATCGTCAGCATCGACGATCGCGTTGAGCAAAGGGTTGACTTTGGAGATACGGTCAAGGCAACTCTCCACACTCTCCACGCACGACACTTCGCACCGTGCGATCCGCGCTGCCAGCTCGGCAGCATCCATCTGCCACAGTTCCATCTACGCTCCTCGCTGTTCAAAACGATTTGGCGCAGGCCTGCTCAAACAGCAGCAGACCATTGCCATCAACAGGACATACACCCAGCTCCGCTCAGTCGCCGCAGTGCCTCGACGCGGCGCACCAGCGCACGGCCGATTCAAGGCCGGCCCCAGCAGCGTCAGCCAGCGCAGCGGAACATGATCAGCGCCGAACCGAAGCCCGTGATACCTAACACCACGTAGCCGTCACCACCACCACACCGTCCGGGCCAGGCCTCAGTCGACCGGGTATGAAACGCTCACTGACGCTGGATGCCCACGTCCTTTACTAGCTTCTGGTAGACGAGAGCTTCGTTCACGTAAAATTTCGCGGCTTCCTCCAGCGTCATGGGCTTGCCCACGATCATGCTGTTGGCCACCAGTGTCTCGCGCACCTTGGGTTCGGCCATGACCGCCTGCAGCGCATTGAACAACTGGGTCTGCACGGCCGGCGGCGTGCCCTTCTTGACCAGATAGCCGCCCCAAACGGTGAAGTAGAAGTTCTTCAGCAGCTTGCCCTCCGTCATGGTGGGAATGTTCGGCAGCGTCTGTGCACGCGTCGCGCTGGCCTGCCCGATGATCTTGATGCGGCCGGCAGCAACCATGCCGTCGATGGCGGCGTAGTACGGCAGGAAAGCGAAATCAACGTTGTCACCAGCCATGTCCTGAAGCAGGGGAGCGCCGCCCTTGTAGGGTACGTGCGTCATCGTGGCGCCGATGGTCTGGCCCAGCCGCTCGGCCAGCAGGTGATAGAGCGAGCCAGGACCGACGCTACCGTAGTTCAGCGGCTGCGTCTTCGAGGACTGACGCGCCAGCGTGATGAGTTCGTCCGTGGTGTTGGCCGAGAGAGTGGCACGGGCGACCAGGACGATCGGCGTATAGGTGTTCAGCTGCACCAACTGGAAGTCGTCCGGGCTGATTTTCAAGGCCGAGTTAACCAGCGGCGACAGGATGAGCTCATTGGGCGTTCCCTGGTACAGGTAAAGGCCGTTGGCTGGCGCATTCAGCACCTTGCGCGCCGCGATGGCACCACTGGCACCACCCAGGTTCTCGACCACCACAGGACGCCCCAGCTTCTCGGCCAGCGACGCGGAAACGGTGCGCGCAATGATGTCCGATGCGCCTCCCGCCGGGTAGGGAACCATGATCGCAAGGGTGCCGTCCCGCGGCAGCTGGGCGTGCGCCGCATGGGCCAGCACGCCACCGACAAGGCCTACGAAAAGGATGAGCGCCAAACACTGGAAGACACGCGTGAAAAAGGCTTTCATGGGAAGTTTTCCTCGTCGCAATGGTGGACGAAGGGATCGTAGAAATCTGGTAAAAATACGTCAAATGCATTATTTTTCTAAAAATCATTGATTTTTCTCATACTCAATGAACCTCCAGCAATTGCGCCACTTGATCGCCCTGTTTGAAACAGGCTCCTTCAGCCGGGCGGCCGAACAAACGCATCTGACCCAGCCTGCCCTGAGTCGGAGCATTCAATTGCTGGAGGAGGAACTTGGCGTCCCCTTGATCGACCGGGTCGGCAAGCGCAACGAATTCACCGCCTACGGCAAGGTAGTGCTGGCACGCGCAAGACGTGTCGTGTTTGAGGCCGAGGAACTCAAGCGATCGACCCTGCTGCTGCGAGAGGGCTCAGTCGGCAGACTTCGAGTTGGCCTTACAACCACGCCGGCAGCGCTCTTCATGCTGCAGGTGCTCAAGACCTTCGCAATGAGCCATCCGAAGATTCACCTGGAGATCGCGCAGGGCGCCACCTCCACCCTGCTGGAGCAACTTGAACGCAAGCAGCTCGATGCGGTGGTGGCGGACGCCCGCGCGGTTCCGCCGTCGGAAGACCTCGCGATGGAGTCCTTGCCCAGCCTCGAGGCTGGCTGCCTCTGCCGTGCCGGACACCCTCTACTGCAGGAAGCACGGCCCGTGTCGCTGCAGCAGCTCACCCGCTATCCAGTGGCCGCGACCTACCTTAGCGAGGAGGTTGGCCGGATCTTCGTCGAGCGCCACGGCGGGGCTGCGCACCCCGACCAGCTAGTCACACTGCGCTGCGACTCGATCTCCACCTTGCTGCAGGTGGCTGCCGAAACCGATACCGTCTGCCTGGCTGTCTACGCGACCGCGCTCGATCAACTGGCCAGCGGCACGTTGAAGGTGCTCTCGATAACTCCTTCCCTGGAGGCATCAGCGCACTATGGCATCGTCAGCCTGGCAGGTCGCACCGCACCGCCCGCGCTGAACCTGCTGCGCTCCGTCCTGGCCAGTGAGAGCGTGCGCATCCAGCGTGTATTACCGGAGCGTTGATTTCCATGGGAGCCTGACCTGAACTTCGCTGCCTTTGCTCAAGACGTTCGAGCAGAGCGTGCTTGAATGTCCCAAGGCTCGAGGGACCCAGGAAAGATTGCTAAGTGGTGGATTCCGGACGATATGATCCTTGTCGTCCAGCTTCCACAGGGGTGCCGCAGGCAAAATTCAAAGGGCGAAAATCCGAGATGAAATCGCCTTGAAGAAAGGAAATCAGAAGCCCTTGCTTTCTGCATGAATCCTTTGCTTGCAGGATGAATGCGAATGCCGCCCCCAGACTGAAGCGTTCTTGCGGATTCACTCAGTTCAAAAGCAGATAGCCAGACTCACGTCCCTGTCTGCCGTTGTGATGCACAACACCCAGCCTGCTTAGCTGTGCCACAACCTGCATAACGGTTCCCACACTGACAGGAGTCCCCCGAAGGTATAGCTGTCGATATATCTCATCTCTGCTGAGAGCATGGGGAGCAGAACTCAGCAGGACTTGAAGCACGCCAATTCTGGCGACCGTCGGACGCAGTCCTGCTGCCCTCAACCGTTGCATTACGCTTACGCCCCTCAACTCTCGGGCCCTTCCGGCAATCGCCTCCAGCCTCCTCCCAAGGCCCTGTAAAGCGCGATGCTTGCCTGAAGGCGCTCCTGTCGTATTTGAACTGCCAGGTCTCGGCTCTGATAGGCCACACGCTGCACATCCAGCAGGGTCTGCAAGTTGTCCGCCCCTGCCTTGTATCGGCTTTCCGCCAGCGAAAGAGCCCTCTGGGCCTGAGCCACTTCCTCCGCCTGAACCACCGCCTGTCTTTCTGCGCCGTCAACCGCATTCAATGCAGTTTGAACATCATTGAAGGCTTGCAGAATGGCCTTGCGGTAGCCGATCACAAGCTCCTGCTTTTGCGCTGCAGCCAGTTCCCGGTTCGAAGCAAGTCGCCCTGCATCAAAGATCGGAGCCAGAATTCCCGCTGCCAGAGAAGACAGGGGATTCTCCAACAGCCTGCTGAACTTTTCGCTCTCGGAGCTCAGGCCCGCAGTCAGCGTCACGCGGGGCAGCATGGCTGCTCTGGCAGCGGCAAGATTCGCATCCGCCGCGAGCAGTTGAGCCTCCGCTTTCGCCACATCCGGCCTGCGTGTTATCAGATCCGCAGGCGTACCCTGGCGAACGCCTGGAATCGCCAGATTCGAAAGACTGGTCTCGCTCACAAGATCCATAGTCCATTGCCCCGACAGCAATGCCAGCACCGCGTGTGCGTCTGCAATCTGTTTTCGGAGCAAGGCCACAACACGCTGCTGTGCAGCAACCTGGCCACGCTGCTGAGCCAGCTCCACGGAGGTCGCTGCCCCATAACGGGCTCTGGACTCGACCAGCTTCAAGAGCCGCTCGGAAATCTCCAGGTTGAGCTGGGCAATCGCGGCGCGCTCGCGCAAGCCCACACACTGGAGCCAGGCCTGGGCGACTGAGGCAGTGACAGTCAGTCTCACGGTCTCACGGTCAAACACGCTGGCCTGCCTGTTGGACTCTGCGGCGTCTCTCAAAGCACGCTGACGCCCCCAGAAGTCCAGCTCGTAACTGCTCGACAGACCCACTCGCCAAGTGCTGGCGTCTCTTTCCGTATGACTGTCCATCGCTGCAGATCTTGTGGCACCGAAATCTGCGTTCAAATCCGGTACCCGGGCCGCACGTGCATAAGTTGCCCGGGCATCCGCCTGCTGCACTCTCGCGACGGCAGCCGCCACATCCAGACTTTGAGTCCGGGCTTGCTCAACCAGTGCGCTGAGCTCCGGGCTGCCAAAACCGTGCCACCAACTGGCGCTGACTTGTTCGTTTTCCGCCCCCTGCTCCTGCGCCCAGGCATAAGGAATATCGAGAGACATTCCCCGGGTCTCGTTACTGGATTGCGTTGTCGCGCATCCAGCCAGAGCAAGAGCCGCCAGCACTGCGTTCCATTTGTACATGCCTACTCTCCCGCCAATGCTCGCACGGGCTCCAGACGCGCCGCCGTCCTGGCAGGCATGAAGCCAAAAACCAGACCGGTGAGCACCGCACAGGCAAATGCCCCCAACATGGCTTTCACCGAAAAAATCACAGGTACGCCCGAGACAAGAAGCGTCATTCCGATGCCCAGCCCCGCAAGCAGACCGACGCCCCCACCCACGATGGTCACCATGCTGGCCTCCGTCAGGAACTGACGCAGGATGTCACGCTGGCGAGCCCCCACTGCCATGCGAATGCCAATCTCCCTGGTCCGCTCGCGCACCGTCATCAGCATCACGTTCATGACTCCGATACCACCGACCACCAGTGAAACTGCCGCAATCAGCCCCAGCATCACGGCCATGCTCTGGCGAGTTGCTGCTTCAGCCTGAATACGAGCTGCTGCATTGCCGATGCCGAAGTCCTCCCGCCCCCCGTGCCGCGCCAGCAGAAGGCTGCGGATCGATTCCTCGGCTTCATGGACCAGCTCCGAGGAGCTGGCCTCCACGACCACGTAATCGGGCTGTGTCTGCGCTTGATAGACTCTCGCACGCCCCGACTGATAGGGAATGAAGACCATGTCGTCATAGTCCTGGGCGCCGGAGTCAGCCCCACGCTCGCTCATCACTCCGATGACTTCGAACGCCGAGTTCCCGATGATCAACTGCAGCCCCAATGGATTGGCCACCTCCGGGAAAAAATGCTGGTGCGCCTTGTGCCCTATCACCACCAGCGGAGCCAGATCTCGGTCCTCCACATCCGTGAAGTAGCGCCCCTGGGCCACCCTCCAGTGGTGAACCAGCGGCATCTCCTCGCTGGCGGCAAACACATAGATCTGCTTGTCGGCCTTGCCATAGCGCACTGTGACAGGGTCTCCGATGACGGGCATGACTCTGCGTATCGCCGGCAACTCCCGCATGGCGGCCAGATCGTCTTCGGTGATCTGGCCCGCGGGTCCACCGCTGGCCGGCGGTTTGCTGCCCATATAGAGAATGGCTGTTCCCATGGTGCCCATCTGCTCGACCACTTTGCGCCGTGCGCCTTCACCGATGGCCAGCATGACGATCACCGAGGCCACACCGATCACGATGCCCAGCAAGGTCAGGCTGGTGCGCACCCGGTTCATGCGCATACCGCGCCAGGCGCTGCGTGCAGCTTCTGATATCTCAGCCACCCAGGATATTGCCGATGTTGCGGTATTGCGCTGCGGGGTCAGCGGAGGAACCTCTGCTCGGCTTTGCATGCCATCGGGAGCACTGTCATTGACGACACGTCCATCGCTGATTTCGATGACACGCCTTGCCTGAGCCGCAACGTCGCGATCATGCGTAATCACAATGATGGTGTGTCCCGCATCGGCCAGCTCGCGCAACAAAGCCATCACCTCGGCGCCGCTATGCGAGTCAAGAGCCCCTGTCGGCTCATCGGCCAGGATGATGTGGCCGCCGTTCATCAACGCCCGCGCAATGGACACGCGCTGCTGCTGGCCGCCCGACAGCTGATTGGGACGATTGCCCAGACGCGACCCCAGCCCCAGACGCTCGAGCAGGAGCTGAGCTCTTTGCACCCGCTGCTCCTTGGCCAGGCCTGCATAAATCGCAGGCATCTGCACATTCTCCGAGGCACTTTCACTGGGAATCAGGTGATAGCCCTGAAACACGAAACCGAAGGCTTCGCGACGCAGCCAGGCCAGGGCGTCCGAGTCCAGCGTGGACACATCCTTACCTTGAAACCGATAGCAACCCTCGCTCGGTTTATCAAGGCAACCCAGGATATTCATCAAGGTGGACTTGCCCGAACCGGAGCTGCCGACGACGGCCACATACTCACCCGCGCGAATATCCAGATCAATGCCGTGCAACACGGTCACCGACGGCTGCTCGCCCACTCCGCCATAGTGCTTGCGAATGCCACGCAGCGAAATCAGCGGATCCTGCTCCATCGCACTCACCATTGCAGCCACCGCAGACCGCCAGGAATCAGGGTTTCACCGACGATGACCGGCTCGCCCTCAGCCACGCCGTCGAGCACCTGCACCTGATGGCGACTTCGTACTCCGAGCTTCACGTTTCGCTGCTCAGGCTGCCGCTTGGCTGTCAGCACCCGAACGCTCTGCGATTGCTGATCTTTCTCAGACTGAAGAGCTGTCAATGGAACCGTCAAGGCCTGCTGCGCACTGCCGGTCACAAAGACCACCTGGGCCGTCATTTGTGGCAGCAGTTCCGCGTCCTTGTTATCCACGTCGAACAATGCCGTATAGGTCACGGCCTTGGTGGCCGCCGCAGGCGCCGCCGCATTGCCTGCTGCGGGGGCAACACTGGCCGGCGGCGCAGGCAGCACCTGCCTCACCCGGCTGTTCCACCGGCGCGCCTGTTCCTGACCTGCACTCCCCAGGGTCGTGAAATACACGGACATGTCCGCTCTCACGCGCCGCACGTCGGCCTCCGATACATCCGTCCAGACCGTCATGGCAGTCAGATCTGCGATACGCAAGATATTGGGCGTCTGATAGGTCGCATTCAAGGTCTGCCCTTCACGCGCATCGACGGACACCACCGTACCGGACATCGGTGCGTAGATGCGGGTATAGCCCAGACGCGCTTCGTCAGCCTTGAGGCTGGCCTGTGTTTGCTGCATCTGAGCCTTGAGATGGTCGATGCGTGCGGCAGCTCCGGCCACCTGGGCCTCGGCAATCTGCACATCTTCCTGCCTGGTCGCCTCTTCGGCGGCCAGCTGCTGTTGTCGCTTCAATTGCTGGCCGGCCAGTTTCAGCTGTGCCTGCTGCTCTGCAATCTGGGCGCGCAAGCTCGCCAGCGATGCTCTGCCCGCATCCACCGTGGCGCGCTGCACGCTGGGGTCGATCTCCACCAGCAATGCGCCTTTCTCGACCCTGGCTCCTGGACTGACCAGCAAACGGGTGATCTGACCCGAGACCTGCGCCCCTACATCCACATAGGTTCTGGGCTGCAAAGTACCGATGGCAGTGACGGTGGACTCCACATCGCCGCGCTGCACCGCAACACTTTGGTACTCGACCCTGGGCCGACTCCCCCACCACAAGGCAATACCTCCAGCACAGACCAGCAGCAGCCCGAGGCTGCCCCAGCGTTTGATTTGTCCCACCGTCATGAACGTTGCACTTTCCAGAAAACAATTCGCAGTCGCTGCTGAAACCCATGGCCACGGCATGAGTTGGAGCGATTGAAGATCAGAAGCCTTGCGGGCTTCAAGGGATCCGTCACCAGAGGCAGCTGACGCCCCCCAGCAGCGCCGTCATGGCGGCCGCCACCGCCAGGTGTCGAGCCGACCAGGAAAGCCCCGCGACCGTCGCGAGAGCCCCCAGACTCCAGAAGCCCAGCACGAGCACGCTGCCAACCGTTGCACTCCACCCACGCATGGCAGGCAGGCAGACGGCCAGCAAAAGCAATGCTCCCAGCACACGCAGCGCCATGCGATGCGCTGTCGGCACCTCGTCCAGAGATGTCAATTGCGCGTAATGGCGGTCCATGGCAAAAGCCAGAGCCGTCATGCCTCCCATCGAAAGAGCAAAGGCCTGCAAGGATGACTGCCACAAGGTCATGACAGGCTCCCTTGCTTAGCGGCACTTGCGTCCGCAGCCGCAGGCAGGTCTTTCGACAATTCACGAGCCGACAATTCACGAGCCATTTGCTTTCGCACGGGCTTCAGGCCCGATGCCTTGCGCATCCAGGCCCAGGCGCCGGCCGCCGCCACTCCGACAGCAAGGGCGAAAAGCTCAACCCCCGCGCTCTCCCAGTCGCCATCGAGAAGGTATGCAGCAAGTTGCTCTCCAGTCGTCACAAGATTCAGCAAGGGCAACAGAAGACAAAGCACAGCCAGCGCTGCCATCTGATCACGCCATGCCAGTGACGGCGACCTCAGCAGCGCATGTATGAGAGCCAGAATCCACAGCGCAAAGAACACCACCAGCTCCCATCTGGAGCGTTGCGAAATTTCGACAGGCAGCAAACGATTGGCCCACAAAAATCCCACACAGGCGATGCCCAGTCCCGCGATGGCCGCCACATTCGCTGCTTCAATCATCCGGTAGACCGTGGAGGTGCTGGAGCCAAACTCCCCCTGATGCCTCCCCCGCCGTTTGACCATGAAGAGAATCGCCCCCGTAGCCATCATGGCGCTTCCGGCCAGCCCGCAAATGAAGTACAGCCACTTCAGCGGCAGCCCGCCATAAGTCGCCATATGCAGCCCGCCGATCACCGATTGCGCGAGTGATGCCGCACCGCCATCCACACCTCCGGGCAAGCGCAACTGCTGCAACTCTCCAGTAGCGGCCGAGAACATGGCCATGCCGCTGCTGGGGCTGAGACGCTTGCTCAGATCGTCGGCTTCATTCCATCCATAGATGCCGATGCGTGCAGCTGCATCGCCCGGGTAATCAATCACCACCGCTCGCACCGGTTGCCCGATCAAGGCCTGCCCGCGCAGCACGAAGGACTCCAGATCCGGTACGGGCATGGCCTGACCCGAGCGCTGTGGCTTGCCTGGTTCATTCAGCGCCACCTGGAAAGACTTGACGGCTTCGGCACTGCTGCCGAAGTAGGCCGCAATGCCGGCAGGCATGAAGGTCGCGCAGGATATGGCGATGCCTGTATAGGCGATCATGAACTGGAAAGGAAGCGTCAGCACCGCCACGGCGTTGTGCATGTCCAGCCAGCTTCTCTGCCCTTTGCGAGCGCGGAAGGTGAAGAAGTCCTTGAAGATTCGTCTATGGGTAATCACTCCGCTGACCAGTGCCACCAGCATGGCAAGCGCGGCGATGCCCACAATCCAGAGTCCGAGCTGTCCTGCATGCAGCTGATAGTGGAAGTCCACGAAATGATGGCCACCCGATGTCTGGCGCACCTTGGGAGCTTCAGAGGCATCCATGGCACTTCCGGACTTCGGGTCCAGCTGGGCCGCCGCATACTGTCCCTCGCGATCGAACCAGTAGACACGCAAGTCCCCGCCCCCTTGGGAGTCTGCAGGCCACAGCTCCCACATGTCTGCGCCAGGGTGCTGCCGCTCCATATAGGCCATGCCCCATTGCAGACGCTGGCTCAGGGAAGACTGCGCTTGCGGCACGGTGCCTGCCTGCCTGGCCTCGGCTTGTTCATGGGCATGATGCTCGGGAGTCATCCAATGGGTGATGGGCTCCTCGAAGACGGCCAGGGTACCCGTCAGAAAAACGGCATACAGCAGCCAGGAGAACCATAAGCCGCACCAGGTATGCAACCATGCCTGAGCCTGCCGGAAGCTGCCTTTGCCTGCGCCCGATTCCTTCTTTGCCGGCTGCATCAGCGTCCCTTCAGGAAGATCAACGCCGCGGTGCCAAGGAGCATGCCGAGCACCACGATGCCCAGCACGCCCCATATCCGGCGTGGCGATGCCGGAGAAAAAGCCCAAATCACGGCAGCCACGTACCAGAGCCAGCTGGACTGCATGCCCCCCAGAATGGTCTCCACACGAGATTGACTCATCGCACCACATAAAACCACCCAGGCACTGGAGACGGCATAGCCTCCCAGCACTGCAGCAGCCAGACGCGATCCCAGGCCCCAGTCAGAGCGCAGCCCATCAGATTGCGACATTGCTACACCCCGTCAGAAACGGCCCTTGAGCGACACGGTAACCGTACGCTTTTCGCCGTAGAAGTTGCCGTAGCCCGCATAGCCGACTGTGCTGTAGTAAGTCTTGTCAAACAAGTTCCCCACATTCATCGCAAGGCTCCAATCCTTGTTGAATGCATAGGCCACACGAGCCGACCAGACGGCGTAACCCGGGGAAGTGAAGTTGTACGGCGTCCAGGCTCCGTCATAACGACCCGTCGCCGGGTTGTAAGCGCTGATGCCCGAGGCCCGGTAGTTCGAGCTCTGCGCCACCACACCGCCGCCCACGCTCCAGCCGCGCAAAGCGCCGCTCATGCGATAGTCCGCCCAGGCCTTGAACAGATGGCGCGGCGTGACCGTGCTGAACTGTGCGCTGTCCTTGCGTCTGTCTTCATTGCTGTTGTAGGTATAGCCCACCGCCAGCTGGAGATTGGGAGTGATTCGCCCCGTCATCTCCAGATCGATGCCCTGGCTCAGCTTGAAGCCGTCGCGGAAGTAGCAGCAACCGCCGCGCCAATCGGTCTGGGGGTAAGCGGGGTCGTAAACGGCCTCGCCTTTTTTATCGGTACGAAACAATGCCGCACTGGCAATCAGATTGGGGGTCAGCTCGCTTTTGACACCCAGCTCGTAGGTACGACCACGCACCGGATCCAGCGGCGTCCCCGGCAGTGGTGCCGAGAACTTTCCGGCCTGGGACTGATAGATCTCGGCGGTGCTGAAATACAGATTGGTCGACTTGGTCAGCTCATGCATCAGCCCCATATAGGGCACAAAGACATTCGATTCCCGACTCTTTGCCGTGAGAGCACCGTTCATGTCGTGCTGGGTATTGCGATCCTGCAGCACATAGCGTCCGCCCAAAACCACGGACCAGCGCTCCACGGGACGCAGGCGAATAGAGCCATAGAGGCCGCTCTTTTGCGTTTTTGTCTGCGAGCCGCTGGTCCAGTCACCCAGCGGATAACCGGGGTCTTCCGGTGGAATCCGGTTGAAGACGTCGGCCGGCCCCACTCTCGGCCACAGGCTTCGATTGGTATTGCTGTTGCGGTGCTGATCCAGACCCAGTATCACATCGTGGCGCTGACCCAAGGCATCAAAGCTACCCTGCAAATTGATATCGAAGCTGGTTTCACGCTCGCGTGACTTGGCTTGATGGATCCACCAGTCCGCACCCTGCAGCGTGACGGGATCCGGCGAACTTTCGATCTCCGCGCCATTCACGCCCTCATTGAAGCGGGTGTGTCTGAGCTGGGTCTTGAGCAGCCAGTCATTGCCGAGTTGCTGCTCGAGCTTGGCAAAGACCGTGGTGTTCTCGCGATTGATCCAGTTCCAGGGTGCACCAAAGTTGGTATTGCGCGCAAAGCCTATATCGCTGCCGTCCGCATAGCGCGGCAGGCTGGCATTGAAGCCCGTGTTTCTGTCTTTCTGATAGCTGGCACCCAGCGTGGCGACTGTGCTGGACGTCAGGTCCATCTCCAGCGCCCCATACAGCATCTGCCGCTTGAGCTTGGATGGTGCGGCCATTTCCTTGCGGTCATGGTTCACGGCCACGAAACGGCCACGCAGGGTTCCGCTTTCGTTCAGCGCCCCCGTGGTGTCGAGCTCAGTGCGATAGTTGCTCATGGTTCCGCCGGAAAGCAGCACCTGCGTCTGACGCTTGGCCTGGGGCCTTTTGTAGGTGAAGTTCAGAACCCCACCAGCCTCACCTGCACCAAACAGACCGTCGGCTCCGCGCAGCACACTGACGCTGTCGAACTGCGCCATGTCCAGGCTGCGACTGCCCGAGCGAGAGGAGCTGGCAGCGCCGCCATCGAACCGGAAATTGGTGATGTTCATGCCGCGGGACAGATAGGTCGTATCCAGCCAGGTCTCTTCGCGAGTGATCCCGGTGGTGTACTTCATCACATCATCGAGCGTGCGCATGGCCTGATCGTCCATGCGCTGACGAGTCACCACAGTCACCGACTGCGGAACCTCGCGCAGAGACTGCGCCGCCTTGCCGACCTCGACTCCGCCGGCCACGTAGGAATCACTCGACTCTCCATAGACATTGGGAATGGCCTTTTCCTGCACCGTCACTTCTGCCAGTGTCGAGGCGGCATCCTCTTGTGCATGGCTGAGACCAGGCAGCAGGCAGACCACGCTGACGGCCACAACCGTGGCATGAAGACGAAATGGCAAAACCCCGGCGACGGGGAAAAACGAGCGTTCCAGCATGAGCGTTCAAAGAAAAACCAGGGTGCTTTCTTCAGGCAAGAAGTGCCGAAGAACGAATGACGCTGTGGCTGAAACGGAGATACCGTATAGGGGCTGGCAGCAAACAAACAGAACGAGAATCAATCTCAATTCCATTTGCACACAGATTGTAAAGCTCAGGTAAAAAAATTGCCACTGTTTTGTAAATCGATAGCGCAGGTCTGCTGCACTGCGACCAGCCACGCGCTGCCGAATCGCTGCTCATCGTCTGGGTTGACGCTATTCACACCTAGGCATCGAGCCCGCTCCAGCAAAGCTGCGGGACGGTTTGGCGGCACACCAGCGCCCCCGCCGGTGTCAGAGTGAAAGCACTCCTGCGAAACCTGGAATTTCTCTGCCGGACCTTGAGCCACTTCGGGCTTTATGGCGCACTCATTGGATACGCGTCGATCAATGGCTGCAGCAAGCCCAATCTGCCGGCTTCTCCTGGGAGCCAGGCGCAGCATTGAAGACAAAGAAAAAGCCCCGGCTGCATAAACAGTCGGGGCTTTTTTATATCTTGGCAGGGGAAGAAGGATTCGAACCTTCGCATGCTGGAATCAAAATCCAGTGCCTTAACCAGCTTGGCGACTCCCCTACAGAGATAGTGATTATAGCCCGGTTTTTCCAGGGTTTCAAAGAACGCCCATCGCCATGCAAAACCACGGCCAGCGAATCAATGCTTTGGTCGGGAGCGTTCAACGCTTGCCAATGCTTTTCGCTGCACCGAATCGCAAAGGCAAGCGACCTCAGCCGCTCATGGTGAACAACGACTATGGATTGCGCTGCAGATAGTCCACGGCCAGCGCGGCCAGTGAACGTGCCCCCGTGGGCAGCTGCTTCTCGTCGATATCGAACAGCGGCGAGTGGTTGGGCGCTGCCTTGGTGAAGTCCTGGCCTGCCGGCGGCGCACCCAGGAAGTAGAAGAATCCTGGCACCACTTTCTGGAACTCCGAAAAGTCCTCGGAACCGCTGACCTTGGGAATCACCATGGCCTTGCCGCCCAGGGCCAACTTGAGCGCGGGCAGCGAGGCCTCGGTCAGCGCGGCCGGATTGGTGGTGACCGGATAGGCCACGGGGCCGAAGCGCACCTTGGCCTTGGCGCCGCTGGAGGCCGCGATCTGCTCAGCCGTGGCCGTGATTCGCTTGTGCGCTTCCTGACGCATGTCTTCGTCGAAGGTACGCAGCGTGCCCTGCATCTCGACATTGTCGGGAATGATGTTGTAGCGCGTGCCGCCCTGGATGGAACCAATGGTCAGAACGGCAGGCTCCAGGCTGATGTTGAGCTGGCGGCTGACAACGGTCTGCAGGCCCAGCACCACCTGACTGGCCGCGACGATGGGATCGACCGCACTCCACGGCGACGAGCCATGGCCGCCCCGGCCCTCGACCTGGATGCTCAGGCTGTCCGAGCCCGCCATCAACGGCCCGCTGCGGTAGCCGACCATGCCCGGGGGAAGATTGGCCGTGATGTGCAGGCCGTAGATGGCCTGCACATCCTTGAGCACGCCGGCCTCCACCATGGCCTTGGCGCCGAAACTGGGTACATGGCCATGGGCATCGGCCTCCACCGGAGCGCCTTCCTCGGCCGGCTGGAAGATGAACTTCACCGTGCCCGGCAGCCTGGCGCGCATGCCGGCCAGCGCCTCGGCCGCACCCATGAGCATGGCCACGTGGGCATCGTGCCCGCAGGCATGCATGACCGAGACCTGCTTGCCCATGTACTGGGCCTTGGCCTTGGAGGCGAAGGGCAGGCCCGTCTTCTCGGCCACAGGCAGTGCATCCATGTCGGCGCGCAGGGCCACGGTCTTGCCTGGCTGGCCGCCGCGAAGCACGCCCACCACGCCCGTGCCGCCCACGCCGGTCTGCACCTCCATGCCCAGGCGGCGCAGGTGATCGGCCACCAGTTTGGCCGTGCGCTCTTCCTGGCCCGACAGCTCTGGATACTGGTGAATGTCGCGACGCCACGCCACCATCTTGGGCGCCAGCGGCTCAATGGCCGCATCCAGCGCCGCCAGAGCCTGGGCATCCAGCCCCTGCGCGCTGGCTGCCAGCGGCAGGCCGCAGGCCAGCAAGCCGGCCAGCGCTATGCGCGGCAAGCCTATGCCGGGTGGTATGGAAAGCTTTGTCTCGGACTGTTTGTGAAGCATCTTCGTGACCCTGAAAAATGGCATAAGCAGTCATGCTAAAAGTGAAGCGCCTGTGACAGACACGGCGAAATCGCCATTCGAGGAGTCAGAAACGCCATGCCCCGGACCTTCGTCATCGAGCTGCCCTGCCTGGAGCACAGCGCCACAGGCCACGCCGCGCATCTCGTGGAGATGCTGCGCAGTGCCAACCTTGTTGCCGGCCTGCGTCTGGGCCGGCGCGCACCGCGCTTTGGCTGGCGCTGGGTCGATGACAGGGGCCAGACCCTGCCGGCCATGCCGCACGCGGCCGAAGGCGCTCTGGCCGAAGGGCCGGCGCATGCAGTCTTCGCAAGCACGCTGCATTGCCCCGACATTCCATCCATCCGCGACATCGTCGCCGCGCATCCGGGCCTCACGCAGCGCATCGCCACAGCCTTCGACCAGGGCCTGATCGTGTGCACGCTGGGCAGCGCCGCCTGGTTCGCGGCCGCCAGCGGGCGCTGCGAGGGCCGCCGTGTGGCCCTGCCCTGGTATTTCATGGGCGGATTCGGACTGGACTTTACCGGCATAGAACTTGCCGAGGGCCAGCCCTTCGTGGACGACAGGCCCTGGCTCAGCGCCTCCCACCCCGAAGCCCTGGCCCCCATGGCCATCGCACTCACGCGCCATGCCTTCGGCGACGACCTGGCCGCGGCGCTGGCCGCCGTGCTGCAGCCCGATCCCCAGCGCGAACGCGCCACGCGCACCGCCTTGCAGGACCGCCGCATTCCCACCACACGGACCAGCGTGCTGGCCCATGCCATAGCCTGGCTGGAGACGCGCGTGGAGCAGCCCTATGACCTACGGGCGCTGGCGGACGCGGTATCAGCCAGCCCTCGCACCCTGCTGCGCCACTTCCAGCAGGAGTTGGGGCACAGCCCGCTGGACCACCTGCACCGACTGCGCTGCGCGCGGGCTCGGGTGCTGCTCGAGATCACGCTGGAGAGCGTGCCCTCCGTGGCGCTGGCCTGCGGGTATGAGGATGCCTCCGCATTCCGGCGGGTGTTCGTCCGGTATGTGGGAATGACGCCCGCAGCCTATCGGGAAAGGCATACATTGAGGGCGCCGAGGAGGCGGTGGCGCGTCGCCGCCAGCGAGGTTCCGCAGCCTTGACGGCACCGACAAGCTGACGGAGACCTCATCGCACTGTCCCGGGCTTGTTCGGCAGGAGCTCCCACGATGCAGCCATCTCCACTTCGCACCATAGGCGAATGAGGAGATCCCTTTGCGTTCACCTCACCCGGCCGCCGCTCCATTTCCCTTGAGGCCTGCTTCGCCCCCCTGCCGGGGACAAACCAGGCCAAGGAGCCTATTCCACCGTCACCTTGGCTTCACGGATCACTTTCCCCCATTTGGCAGTTTCAGCGGCGATGAAACGATCGCATTCCTCTGGTGTCGATCCTTCGGCAAACGTACCCATGGTCTGCTGCATGCGCTGCGTGATTTCAGGGCTGCGAATGATGCGAGCGACTTCGGCGGACATGCGCTGCACGATCTCCTTGGGCACTCCTGCCGGTGCAATCATTGCTGCCCAGGTGCTGCCCATCAGGTCGGGGATGCCTTGCTCGGCAAATGTCGGTACATCGGGCAAAACCGCCAGTCGCTTGTCGCTGGCCACGCCAATCAGACGAATGCGACCGGCCTTGGCAGGCTGGATCAGATTGGGCGGAGGATCTAGGAACAGCGGGATCTGACCACCCATGAGGTCGGTCAGTGCCGGTGCGGCCCCCTTGTAGGGCACATGAGTCATATCCGTCTTCGTCAGCAACTTCATCAACTCGGTTGTGAGATGCGCGCTGGAGCCGCTTCCCGAGGAGCCAAAGCTGACCTTGCCAGGATGTGCCTTGGCATAGGCAATCAGCTCCCGCGTGGTCTTGAACGGAGCATTGTTAGACACTGCAGCAACCAGAGGCGAGATCCCCATCAGAGACACGCCAACCAGATCCTTGCCAGGGTTGTAGGGCAGCTTGGGATACAGCGTGGTGTTGGCCGCATAAGCGGCAATCACCACTCCGAACGTGTAGCCATCAGGTGCGGACTTGGCCACCTGATCCACACCGATGAGACTGTTCGCACCAGGCTTGTTGTCGATGACGATGGGCTGGCCCAGCGCTTTCTGCAAACCCACTTGCAGCAGACGGGCCATCTGGTCGGTGAAGCCGCCCGCCGTGTAGGGAACGACGATGCGTATGGGCTTGGAGGGCCAGGGGCTCTGGGCCCAGACCGAGGGAGCCAGCATGGCGGCGCCGGCTGCGGCGCTCGATTGAAGAAAGCTGCGGCGAGATGTCGAAGGCATGAATGTCTCTTGGTTCTTGCAAGGATAAAGCGCCGCGCGGCAGCGCGACAGGGAAAGGGAAATACGTCTCAGTATCCGCGGGCCACGTCCACCAGGTTGAGCAAGGGCTCGCCCGCACGCAGGCGGCGCAGATTCTCCAGGCACTGGCGGGCCACGGTGTCGGCCGAGGCCTGGGCCGCGATATGCGGAGTGACAAAGGCCTTGGCGTGCCCCCACACCTTGTTGCCGGGCTGGGGCGGTTCCTCGCGCAGCACATCCAGCGCGGCGCCGGCCAGATGGCCTTCGTCGAGCAGAGCCAGCAGTTCATCCTCGACCACCTGTTCGCCGCGCCCCACATTGATGAAATAGGCGCCACGCGGCAGCAGGGAGAGCGTGCGGCGGTTCAGCAGATCGCGCGTCTCGTGCGTAAGCGGCAAGGCGCAGACCAGAATGTCGCTGCCGGACAGAAGCTGCTGCAGACCCTCTGCACCGCTGTGGGTGGTCAGGCCGGCAATGTTCTTAGCGCTGCGGCTCCAGCCCGCGACAGGATAGCCCACGGCCTGCATGGCAGCAGCCACGAAGCGACCGACCTCGCCCAGACCCAGAATACCCACGCGGCAGTCGGCGCCGGCGCGCACTGGGCGGCGCAGCCAGTCGCCGGCCTGCTGCTGGCGCGCGAACAGATCCAGCTCGCGCGTATGGCGCAGCGCGGTGCCGACCACATACTGGGCGATCTCGACATGCTGCTGCGGATCGACGGTGCGCGCCACGGGCAGGTCAGCCGGCAGATCGGGCACGGCCAGCAACTTGTCCACACCGGCACTGGGTGCGCACAGCAGCCTGAGCTTCGGATAGGCCGGCAGCACGCCGGGCTTGAGGCTCCAGGCGAGCATGGCTTCGACCTCGGTGGCAGGCGCCTCGTCGCGGTGAGCCCAGACGCGCAGATCGGGTGCCAGCGCACGCAGCGACTCGACGATGGGCGTGCCCATGCTGGGGTGGATGTTGACCAGAATTCCCATTGATTTCTCCATGAATCTGAGCTCTGTTCGCTGCCTGCGAAACGGCAACAGCGCAAGCGAGTGACACCAAGCAAGGGCCGCCCCGCAGCGAGGGTGTCGTCCCCCTCCCGCGAAGCGAGAGAGGGGGAAGGCGCGCAGCGACTCAGGGGGTGTTAGTCCTTATAACTTGGGTCGATGCGGTCCAGGCGGCGCAGCAGGCCCGGCCAGGCCAAGCCCGCGCCTTTGCCCTTGGTGACCTGGCGCGACTGGTTGACCGCGTCGGCAATGATGGCCTGCGGGATGCGCGTCAGCTCGCCGCCACCCGACTGCGCCAAAATCTGGATGCGGCAGGCCGACTCCAGCGTGTACATGGCCAGCACGGCCTCGGCCACGCTGCGGCCGCAGGTCAGCAGCCCGTGATTGCGCAGGATGAGGAAATTGCTGGCACCCAGATCGTCCACCAGGCGCGGCTTTTCGTCATCACGCAGGGCCACGCCCTCGTAGTCATGGTAGGCCAGGCGCACCAGCGGGAAGATGGACTGCTGCGAGATGGGCAGCAGTCCATCCTTTTGAGCCGACACGGCGACGCCGTAGCGTGTATGCGTGTGCAGCACGCACTGCACCTCGGGCCGGCCGTCGTGGATGGCGCTGTGGATGACGAAGCCTGCAGGATTGACGTCGTACTCGCTGTCCATAAGCGGCTGGCCTTCGTGATCGACCTTGACCAGGCTGGATGCCGTGATCTCGTCGAACAGCATGCCGTAGGGGTTGATCAGGAACTGGCCGGGCTGGCCCGGCACGCGCGCCGAAATGTGGGTGAAGATCAGGTCGTCCCAGCCGAAGTGGGCAACCAGTCGGTAGGCGGCAGCCAGCTCGACGCGAGTCTGCCATTCCTCGGGCGTCACCTGGCGGCGGACTTCGGACATCGTGGTGTCATGACTCATGGGATAGGTCTCGTGATGGGCATCGTGGAATGGAAGACAGGCTCAGCGTCCCGCCGCGTACTGGTCGCGCAGCTCACGCTTGAGCACTTTGCCGATGGCACTGCGCGGCAGCTCGGCGATGAAGCGCAGGTCGGCCAGGCGCTGGGTCTTGCCGGCTTGCTGGTTGTACCAGCCCATGATCTCCTCGGGCCGGGCCGGCTGGCCCGTGCGCGACACCACATAAGCCACGGGCGTTTCGCCCCATTGATCGGAGGGAACGCCGACCACGGCCACATCATCCACGGCCGGGTGGGCGCGCAGCTGAGCCTCCAGGTCGCTGGGATAGATGTTGAAGCCGCCGCTGATGATCATGTCCTTGCGACGGTCGAACAGGGTCAGAAAGCCGTCTGCATCGAATCGGCCCACATCGCCCGTGCGGATGAAGCGCTTGCCCGTGGCATCGAACCATTCAGCCTCGCGTGTCTTGGCGGGCTGACCGTGGTAGCCGCTCATCATGCTGGCCGAATGGCCCACAACCTCGCCGTCCGCGCCGGGAGCGACCTCGCAGCCCTGCTCGTCGATGAGGCGGATGTCATGGCCTTCGGCGGGCTGGCCCACGGTGTGCAGCTTGTCCGGGTGCAGATGGGCTTCGAGGATGCAGGTGCCCCCGCCTTCGGTCATGCCGTAGAACTCGGTGAGACTGCCTGGCCAGCGCGCCACCACATCGGCCTTGAGCTCGGCGCGAAACGGTGCACTGGTGCAGAACTTGGCCTGAAAGCTCGACAGGTCATGCTCGCCGAACTGCGGCAGTGCCATGATGCGCTGGTACTGCACGGGCACCAGCATGGTGTGGGTGACGCGGTGCTGCTGGGCCAGTTGCAGATAGCGTGCCGCGTCGAACTTGGGCATCAGCACCACGCAGCCGCCGCTGCCCAGCGTGGGGAAGAACACCACCAGTGTGGTGTTGGAGTACAGCGGCGTGGCCACTAGCGTCGTACCCTCGGGGCCGTAGCCGTAGACGCCGCCCCGGTTGATATGGGTCCAGCGCATGCCATGCGACTGCACGATGCCCTTGGGAGTCCCCGTGGTACCCGAGGAATAGATGATGTTGAACGGTGCCTCGGGCGCAAGGCTCACGGCAGCGGGCTGCGCGCCTTCGGGTGCCAGCCAGTCCTCGAAGGCTCTGCCCGGCGCCACGCCGTCAAGCGAGATGCATTGCAGTCCGGTGTCTGCGGGCACCAGGTCCTGAGCCGCCTGGTCGAGGAACAGGTGACGCGCCTGGGCATCGCGCAGCATGGAAGCCAGGCTCTCGGCCGTGGAGGATGGCGCCAGCGGCGCAACCACCACGCCCGCACGCAGCGCGCCCAGGAACAGGGCGGCATAGCACACTGAATTCAACGCACAGATGGCAATGGCCTGGCCCGGCTGCACGCCGTCGCGCTGTAGCGCGGCGGCCACGCGCTCCATGAGGGCGTCGAGCTGGGCATAGCTCAGCGTCTGCTGGTCGTCGCGCAGCGCGGCATGGCCGGGCTGCTGGCACGCATGGCTGCGGATCAGCGCAGCCAGCGTGGTGAAGGGTGCATCGGGCGAAGGCAGGGAAACAGTCATGAGGGGCTCCGTTTCAGGAATTTACTAATCTCAAGCGGACTGCACCTGCGGGCCCCACGGCCCTGCGGGCGCATTGGAGGACAGGCCTATTTGGCAGCCAGGCCCAGGCGATCGATCAGGACCTTGTCCTTGGCGTAGGCCTCGCGCACCCATTGCGCATAGTCGGCACCCGAGCGGTACCAGGCGTCCTGATTGAGCTGCCTGAGCACCTCGACATGGCGCGGATCGTCCATGGCCTTCTTGAAGGCGTCGTGCAGCTTGCGCACCACGGCCGGGTCCATGCCCTTGGGCCCCGCCAGGCCGTAGGGCGAGGTGGAGACCACGCCATAGCCCAGCTCCTTGGCCGTGGGCACGTCGGGCCAGCGCTGGGTGCGCTTTTCACCGAAGGTCATGAGCAGACGCATCTGGCCGCCATTCACATAGGTGTCCCAGCCCGAGGCATCGCTTTGCGCGGCCACATGACCGCCCAGCAGGGCCTGCTGCAGGTCGGCATTGCCCTTGAAAGGCACATGATTGAGAGTGACCTTGGCGTTCTCGGCCAGCTCCTCCATCAGCAGATGCGGCGAGGAACCTATGCCCGTGGAACCGTATTCGATCTTGCCGGGGCTCTTGCGTGCGGCGGCAATGTACTCGTTGAAGCTCTTATAGGGCGAGTCCGAGCGCACCGTAAAACCGAAGGTATAGCCCGAGACACCGATGATGTAGGTGAAATCGGTGACCGGGTTCCAGGCGGTTTTTTGCATATGTGCCATGCGCAGCATGGACATGGGGAACTGGGTGATGGTGTAGCCGTCGGGCTTGGCGGTGCGCGCCATGGCGCCGGGGCCCAGCGTGCCGCCCGCGCCGGGCTTGTTCTCGACGATGATGGGCTGGCCCAGGTGCTTGCCCGCGATGTCGGCCAGCGTACGCATATGGCGGTCGGTGGGGCCGCCTGCCGGGAACGGCACGATCAGCGTGACCGGCCGCGCGGGATAGTCGCCGGACTGTGCCCAGGCTGATGCGCCGGTGCCTGCGGCAGTCACAAAAGCGGCTGTGGCAAGCACCAGGCTGCGGCGGTCAAGGGAAATCTGCATGTCTTGTCTCCTGAATCTCTGAACCAGGTGGGGCCGGGGCACATACTTGTGTGCCGCTCTGGCCAGGGCCCGGACAACGTTGTCCGGGCCGTTGGCACCGCCTTGTTGCGGGGGCGCCATGGCAAGGCTTAGATCGCCTTCACCAGCTCCGGCACTGCCTGGAACAGATCGGCTTCCAGACCGTAATCGGCCACCGAGAAGATCGGTGCTTCGGGGTCCTTGTTGATCGCCACGATCACCTTGGAATCCTTCATGCCCGCCAGATGCTGGATCGCGCCCGAGATGCCACAGGCGATGTACAGCTGGGGCGCCACGATCTTGCCCGTCTGGCCCACTTGCAGGTCGTTGGGCGCGTAGCCTGCATCAACGGCCGCACGGCTGGCACCGATGGCCGCACCCAGCTTGTCGGCCAGGGGGGTGATCACTTCAGTGAACTTCTCGGCCGAGCCCAGAGCACGGCCACCGGAGACGATGATCTTGGCTGCCGTCAGTTCGGGACGATCGCTCTTGGTCACTTCGCGGCCCACAAAGGCGCTCTTGCCGCTGTCGGCCACGGCAGCCGCCGTTTCCACGGCCGCCGAGCCGCCAGTGGCAGCTGCTGCATCAAAGCCGGTGGTGCGCACGGTGATGACCTTGACGGCATCGGCGGACTGCACGGTGGCAATGGCATTGCCCGCATAGATGGGGCGCTCGAAGGTGTCGGCGGAGTCGACCTTGGTGATGTCGCTGATCTGGGCCACGTCCAGCTTGGCGGCCACGCGGGGCGCCACGTTCTTGCCCGAGGCGGTCGAGGGGAACAGGATGTGGCTGTAGTTGCCGGCACCATTTCCAGCAAGTGCCAGCACCTGGGCGGCGACGTTTTCGGCCAGGCCGTCCTTGAGGCTGGCGCCGTCGGCATGGATGACCTTGGAGACACCGGCAATCTGGGCGGCAGCGGCTGCTGCAGCGGCTGCACCTTCGCCAACCACCAGCACATGCACATCACCGCCGCAGGCCTTGGCGGCCGTCACGGTGTTCAGGGTCGCGGTCTTGATCGACGCGTTGTCGTGTTCTGCGATTACGAGAGAAGTCATATTCAACCTCTAAATTTCTTTACGTTCTGGCGAAGTCCGAGAGGGGACATCAGCCCTTGGCTGCAGCGCAGCCTGGCGAGGGACGGCCAGCAAGGGCCGCCCCGCACCGAGGGTGTCGTCCCCCTGCGGGGGATGACGCGAAGCGGCTCAGGGGGCCTTAGATGACTTTCGCTTCGTTTTTCAGCTTGTCGACCAGGGCGGCCACATCGGCTACCTTGACGCCAGCGCCACGCTTGGCAGGCTCGGAGACCTTCACGGTCTTCAGGCGGGGCGTCACGTCCACGCCCAGGTCTTCGGGCTTGAAGGTGTCCAGCTGCTTTTTCTTGGC
>NZ_VOQT01000030.1:0-37486 GCF_008121555.1 Comamonas sp. Z1 | reverse complement strand
CAGCCTCCGCGCGCTTGAGCGCCTCCAATATCTGGCTATCTGTGAATCTCGACTTCTTCATCTGCAGAACTCCCTCTTAACGAGAAAATTCTACTTCTCCCAGCGGTGGATTTCAGGGGGTATTACCGAACTCCTTCCTCTTACTTTTCAATACTCATTCGAAGCTCAGACGTGCCCTATGAGAATGATCCCGCTGGGCATTTTTAGGCCGACATAGGCTTCGTTATGGCTGACTTTCGTCGACATGGGCACTATCTGAGAGTGATCGGACGGATCCGTCGTTTCAATCGATGCAATCAGCGTTATTAATTGAAATTGGCTCGCCAATTTTCCACGCAGCGTGCGCGACTTATCAGGCACGCTACGCCGCGATGACGCTGCTCCGATACCAGTCATTGATCTCATCGCCCGTCGCAAACCAGACGCCTGAATGACGGGCGATGTGTTCGAACGCGCGCCTCAAATGCTTCGCGCGGAATGGCTGGCCGACCAGGAAAGTGTGCAGACAGATGGGCATTACACGGGCGTTATCCTGCCCCTCTTCGTACAGAACGTCGAACTGATCGACAATCATGTCTCCGAAGTCGGCCGGCGAGACACCGATGCTCATGAAAGCGGGGAGATCGTTGAGTTCAAGAGAGTAGGGTACCGAAATGAGGCTTCCCGAACGTGTGTTAAATTTAAACGGCTGGTCGTCCGCGGTGAAGTCGCAGAGATATTCGACACCCAACTCTGCCAAGATGTGTGGCGTGTTGAGCGTTTCCGTGAGAAAGGGTCCAAGCCAACCTTTAGTCTTGCGCCCGAGCACTTTTTCCATCTTCTCAAGCACTGTCCGGATGATAGTCCGCTCCCTGTCCTCATCGATATCGGCAAGAAAATTGGTAGGTGCATTGTTGATTCCGTGACCAATCCAAGCCCAGTTGCGGCGCTCGCCTTCCTCGATGATGCGTGGGTATTCGGTGATGATGTCCGAGTTCAGACAGACTGTGCCACGCATGTGCAACGCGTCCATGATGTCCATGATTCGCCACAGTCCAACGCGATTTCCATAGTCACGCCAACCATAGTTCAGTGCGTCAGGAATGAACCTCGCCGTGGCGGGGACGATCGCGGTACCGGGAATGTCTTCAGGGAAGTGCTCAATGTTGATGTAAGGAACGACAGCCACGCGAGCGCCATTGGGAAACTTGAGTGGCGCGCGGTCGATGATGGGTTGGTAGTCATAGTGGCTCGTTTGAGTCAGTTTATTCATTAGTTGTTCTCCTGTTAGTAACAAATTTCGCCTAGTCTTTACCGAACGCTTCGCGGGCGTTCAATGAAATCAAGAACTTCCTGCTTGCTAACAACATCGCCATACTTACTATCGATGTCGAAGAGGTTCGCCTCGTGAGGGCCGCTATGCCGGTCACCTACACATTCCCGCGGAACGATTACGCGAAAACCGTTCTGAACTGCATCGACGGCGGTGGCGCGTACGCAGCCACTCGTCGAGCAGCCCGTTAAAATCAGGGTGTCGACTTGCGCGGCGGTGAGTGTTGCCGCAAGGCTCGTACCGAAGAAGGCGCTTGCATATTGCTTGCTTATGACTAACTCGCTGGGAAGTGGCTCGACGCCTTCGCACACTTCGTTGAACGGTTTCTCGGCCAAGCATTTCACAACTGGTGCCTTAAGAGCCCATACGCCGGCGTCCGCAAAGTCGGACGACTGGTGGCTCACGACCGTATGGATAACGCGCACGCCATGCCTTCTCGCAGCGTCAAGGACGCCTATGGTTTCGCGGACGGCCGGAGCGACGCCCGGCGCGTATAGCGGCGCATGTTCGAGCGTATAAGCTTTGACGAAATCGATAACGAGAATTGCCGCTTTGGTGCCGAAACCAATGCGATGACCCCATACGCCGCGATAATTTTCGGCAGCTGTAACGGGTTGCGGATGCGACGCGTTGCTCATGTTTTTCTCCGTGAATTACTGACGACAGGAATAGTCAATATAGGACTGTAGGAAAATTGGTCATGCTGATGAGAATAGAGACAGATAGCGCTCGCCAACTTTTGCCGTTGGCGGCCGTCGTTCCCGGTCCGGACAGCGCAGTCGTTCATTGAGTCGATCGACGGTTGTTTAGCGTGATGGCGGCTCCAATCGCGACAAATGTTTGCATCGACTAAGCAGCTAGACTATTTAGTGCGTAATGACTAAGGAACGACACAGCGAATCGCATAGTGCCGAGATTGGTCCTCCGTCGAGCAGCTAACATATCGCTGGCGACCTCCATCCGCTCGTATAGCTTGAACTCGTTTCCGACGTCACACTCTGTGAAATTCCGCAGCATTATTTTTCTTACTTATCATTTAGTTAGATCTCTAATATACGAAGGATAGTGCATCTTTTGCGGTATAACAGCTAGGTTAACCACCAATGATTAGCTGACCTGCCCCCTTCGATAGGGCCACGGAGCTTCTAGTAAAGTCCTGTTCAAACATGCTCCTGCAAGACAGGAGCGCCTACTGGTGCCGGATGCTTCGCCGCGAATTCGGCCGGCGACTGGTAGTTCAATGCGCTGTGCGGCCGTGCCTCGTTGTAGTCCCGGCGCCATGCCGACACCACGGCCCGGGCGTGGGCGAGCGTCGTGAACCAGTGCTCGTTCAGACACTCGTCACGAAACTTGCCATTGAACGACTCGATGTACGCATTCTGCGTCGGCTTGCCCGCCTGAATCAATTTCAACGTCACGCCGTTGGCGTAGGCCCACTGGTCCAGCGCGCGGCTCGTGAATTCGGGTCCCTGGTCCGTGCGCAACGCTTTCGGGTAGCCCCTGAAGCGCGCCACCCGGTCCAGCACGCGCGTCACATACCGACCCGAGATGCCGTGGTCCACCACGATCTCGACCGCTTCCTTGGTGAAGTCGTCGACAATGGTCAGGCACTTCAGGCGACGCCCGTTGGACAATGCGTCCATCACGAAATCGAGGGACCACACCTCGTTCGGCGTACTCGGCAAAGCCAGCTGCTCGCGCTCGACCATCACGCCGTGGCGCCGTCGCCGGCGCCGCACGGCCAGTCCGGCCTCGCGATACAGCCGGTGCACGCGCTTGTGGTTTACGTGCCTTCCTTCGCGCGCCAGCAGCGCGTGTAGCCGCCGATAGCCGAAACGCCGCCTCTGGTGCCCCAGCTCGATGAGGCGCGCCTTGAGCGCCTCATTCTCGTGGTCCGGCTGCGCTTCATAATGCAGCACGCTGCGCGAAAGCCCGACAAGCCGGCAGGCACGGCGCTCGGAGACATTGACCTTCTGCCGAATCGCCGCGACCGCCTCGCGCCTGGCCTGCGGGCTCAGGGCTTTCCCTTCACGACCACCTTCAGGGCTTCCATATCGAGCATCGCCTCGGCCAGCAGCTTCTTCAGCCTCGCGTTCTCGGCTTCCAGCTCCTTGAGCCGACGGGCTTCCGACACCTCCATGCCGCCGAACTTCGCGCGCCACGTGTAGAACGAGGCGTCACTGAACCCATGCTTCCTGCACAGCTCCTTCACCGGCAGGCCCGCCTCCGCTTCCTTCAGGAAGCCGATGATCTGTTCTTCCGAAAAGCGCTTCTTCATGTCCGTCTTCCTCTTCGAAAACGGACTTTACTAGATTCCGACTGGCCCGGTTTACGGGGAGCAGGTCACAACGTAGAGACCATCCGGTTCTATCAGCGCAAGGGCTTGTTGCCGGAGCCGGACAAGCCTTACGGCAGCATCCGCCGCTATGGCGAGGCGGATGTAACGCGGGTGCGGTTCGTGAAATCAGCCCAGCGGCTGGGCTTCAGTCTGGATGAAATAGCCGAACTGCTGCGGCTGGAGGATGGCACCCATTGCGAGGAAGCCAGTAGTCTGGCCGAGCACAAGCTCAAGGACGTGCGCGAAAAAATGACTGACTTGGCGCGTATGGAGTCGGTGCTTTCCGAACTTGTGTGTGCCTGCCACCTGCGGCAGGGGAATGTTTCTTGCCCGCTGATTGCTTCACTGCAAGGGAAGAAAGAACCGCGCAGTACCGACGCGGTGTAGCCAAGGGAACTACGCCTAAGCGTGCTTTATTTTCCGTTTTCTGAGGTGACGTCAACCGTCAGAAAAAACCGTGCGGCCGACTTTTGATAATTCGTGCTATCGCCTTCTGAAAATGACATTCGTTTTAGGTCGTCAAAACCTATAAGCAGAACCAAGAAACAATGGTTCGCTTGAGGCATACCTAAAAAGACACAAATGAATTGTATCTCTTATATGTGAATTACTCACAAAATTTGCTATACTTTTTGCATGCAAGAAAACAAACCGCGTATACGTCGAGGCCGCAAGCCCCTTGGGGACAAGCCAATGACGGAAGTGGAGCGCCAGCAGAAGCGCGAAGCAAAGCTCAAGGAGGAAGGCGTCCGCACGTTTCGCATGCGCCTTTACCCCCACCAAACGGCATGGATCGAACAGATGGCGAAGCACAACGGCGTATCCGCCTCCGCCGCGCTTGGGGACGTGCTGCAAGTCGCACTTGATAGGTATGCGGGCGTCATGAACCGCGTCCAATTCCTTGAGATCGACTGCAACAACCCCGAAGCCGCTGCCGTCTTCGTCCAAGCCCACCTCTCACCAGCGCTGCCAACCCTTGAGGAACTGGCGGCACAGTTCAAGAAAGAAACCTAATGCGAACCCTGACCCCCGAAGAAACAGCCGACTACCTGGAATCCGCCACCGTCATCAAGTCCATGGATGCGGGCTTCGCCATCACGCACACTGGCTTCAATGCAGCGGGCATCAAGTTCCTGCTCATGACGGACTACAACGGAGAAACCACCGTTACCGAACGCATCTAAGCCACCAGCACAAGCCGCCTGCAAGGCGGCTTTTTCGCATTGGTGCTCAGCGGATTTCCGCAAAAATTTGACAGCTTTTTGCACACCACAAAGCTTAAAAATGCTATCTATTTTGTAGCGATGAAGTGTTTGTTTTTATTGAATTCAAGCGTTTTGGAATCAGAAAACAAGCGCCACTAAAAAGGCGTCTCCTAATAACTACATAGATACACCTCTTCTAAGACATACCTTCATAGAGTCTTAGACAGACCAAGACAATGACAAAAAACACCGCGCCGGACGCCATCGCCCAAGCCCTCAGCATGAGGGCGGCGGGCTACACGACCGCAGCAATCAGCCAAGAGCTTGGCATTGGCGTCCGCACGCTCGGACGCCACTTTGCCAAGCACGGCACCAGCAAGGGGTCGGCCATGCCCGAAGTGATAGAGGCCAGCCGCAGCAAGCTGCTGGCCCTAATCACTTCTGACGACGCGATCAGACAGAAGGCCGCCCAGCTTCTGCATGACGACCTAGCCCATGTGCAGGCCATCCGCGAAGCGATGGCCGTCACGTTGGAGATGATCCGCGAGAAGCCCCCGACAACGCCCAAGGACGTGGCACTGAACATGCGGGCCATCGTGGCCGCATCCACCGTAGTGAAGAACACAGCGGACGTGTGGAGGCACAGCCTGCGCATGGACGACCGCGCAGCCGACGACAAGCCCATGCCCGAGCTGCACATTCATGAGCTGACCGCCGAGCAGATCGAAGACCTGAAGACCCGCGAGTTCAACCCCTACGCGGAAGAGGAAGCAGGCACCGTCCTAGAAATGTCCGAGTCCTGACCGGGCCTTTATGAGCGAAGTCCTAGAAGAATCGGACTTCCCTCAATACCTACCATTCAAAAAAATAGGTGCGTTTTTGAAAATCGCACCCCACTAGGAAGGAACCGCCAGAGCACCACGGCGGCCAAGCAATGCATCCCGAGATCAACCTCAGCGACTACAAGGCCACGGCTGTCATTGACTGGCTGGACATAGCGGTCACGCTGGGGCGCAGCACAGAGTTTCAATACGTCCAGCCAGAGTTGCACCGCCTGCTTGGGCTTAGTCCGTCAGAGGCAGTCATTCACGTCGCGGCCCAGAACGTAGCCAACAAAAATGGCTCTGCCACGGGCTTTGTATTCCGGCTGCAAGAGCACCACCACGAAAACAACGCGGCCAAAATTGCCTACATCGTGCGCGGCCTTGAGGCCTTCTTCGGGTTCACTGCACCGGCCCGCATCGCAGGGATTGAGGTTGCCTTTGACCTGAAGCCCAAGCCTGAGCCTAAGAGCAATTCAAAGGCCATCTATGTGGCAAACGCTGCAATGCAATATGGCATTGCAGCCTATGGTGAACACGCCCGCCAATTTACCCCCAGAGGCCACAAAAAAGGCCGCACTGTGCCGCTCACGCTAGACCCCACGTTCCACTATGGCGGCACGTTCTATGAGGGCCATCAGACCGACGAGCATGGCTATGCCATTACGGCATCCGCACATAGAGGCTACCCAAAGAAAACAGACGGCTTGGACGAAGACAACAAGCCTATCCCGCTTCCACCTAGCCAGCACCGGGCGCGCATGGAAGCTACGTTGCAGCTGGATAGGCCTGAGCTATACGGCCTGACTGACCCGCTGGCGCTGGCCTCCTACGACTTCACCAAGCTGGCTGATGAGCTGCACTTTCGCAAGCTCAGGCCCATTCAAGCCATCATCGATAGGGAGGCTGAAGAGCTGAAAGACTCGATGCGCGCCGCCAGCCATGCAATGAAGGCCACAGGCAAGCCGACACCAGCTAAAGAGCTGGAGAAACTGCGGCGGCGTGTGAATTCCTTTCCAATCAGAGCGGCTGCCATCGCCAGCATCTACAGGAACACAGACCGAATCTCGGAATGGAGTAGAGGCTGGAAAGGCTCAGAGGGGCGGCCACTTCAGCACAGCAAAGACACTGTGCCGGACGCCAAGCTCAATCGGAAGGTCAGGGATGCCCTTCAGACGCTCTCCGAGAAGATGGCTGAGGGCGTGTATCCCCCAGCGCAAAAAAAACGTGCCAAGGCCCGCTAAGCAAGCCTATGCCTTTCGGGGACGAGTGGGTGTCTTCGCCGTTTTCGCCGTTTTCGCCCTCAGATCAAAATTGCGTTCAATCGCATCAGCCAAGGACTGCATGCCCTCAAAAACATCGAATGTCCCAATCGTGGGCAAGTCGAACCGCACACGAGACAACGCTTCAAGGTGCTCGTCTGGCTTCATGTGGGCATAGGTTCGGACACCTTGACTGCCGACAGGGGCATGGCCTGCAAGATCATCGCGCATTGCGTCCCCCATGCCCGTGAGCACACATGCGGTAATGAACGTATGGCGGAAGCTGTGGAATGAAAGCGTCCCGTCGCGCTCAACTCCCAGCTTTCCCTTCATGATTTTGTCATTGAACCAGCGCCCAACATACCGGCCATAGCCCTTGACTGGATCCCATGCCAACTCTGGGAAGACACGCGCGTGCCCTGCATCCCGCAAAGCCTGCACATATTCAACAAAACCAAGGCGCACAAGCTCCGGGTGCAGGGCTATCACGCGGATAGCGTTGACGGTTTTTAGCTGCTTGTCGTTCTGGCCTTCTTCCCGCTCTGCCTCCTTCTTGCCTTCGCCCTCAAGGTTGAAATCCAAATACCACGTCCCCTTCTCGGTTTGCTTCACGTCCTTTACGTAGAGCTGCGCCAGCTCGCCGCGCCGAGCGCCAGAATACAAAGCCAGCAGAGGTGTCCAGTATTTGAACGGGGAAAACTCACGGTGCTTGCCGTCCTTCTTGGTGACTTTCCCGCGTCCATCACGCCACAAGTCTTGGCTGAAGATACGTCCCAACATGGCGGCATCAAACGGCTGGCGCTTATCTTTTTCCCTGACCTTTGCGGCGTTCTTTTGGGCCAGCCCCGATGCTGGATTCAAACGCATGAAACCATTGGCAACGGCCCAATTGAAAGCCCCACCAATCTTGGCGACATACTCGCCCGCGCGTCCAGCCCCAATCAACTCCAGGCCATCCCGCTTACCGGCCTCGACCAGCTTATGGATACTCAAGCCGTGATAGGGCTTGTCTTCACGGCGGATTGTGTTAAACGAACAAGGAACAGCCTCGACAGCCTCACGGAATGAACGCATAAGCTCACGGTTGATATTGCCCAGCACAGGATTGCCCATCAGCTCAACAAACAGTCCGTGAAAGCGTCGATTTTTTTCAATGGTGGCTGCTGACCACCTCTTTTCCCTGTAGAAGGCCTCAAGCAAAGCGCTGCATTGCATACCTCGGTGCTTGTATGCCTCACCCATAGCGGCCTCAAGCGCAGCCTCTCGCATTGTCTCGATAACGTCTGTGTTGGGTGCTGGTGCTGGTGCTGGCCGCGCAGCCTCTCGCATTACGGGCGTGATAGTCGCAGCCAAAGAGGCCCGCACGCGCTCACAGTCAGAACGCTCAGCCAGCAGTTCACCTATTGGAACTTTGACGGTATCGGCGAGCACCACCCACCCGCCCTTGTCATTGAGAAATACACAGTCCTCGAAAACCTCGCCAGTTGTGAGAGCTACCGCAGCAGGCCTAAGCCTCTGTTCGCCAAACATAGGACTAAGGTTATGACCCCAAAGAGTTTCGCCAATGTCGATACCTGGGCCATCGTCTTCATAGGCCAGCTCTACTTTCTTATCGGCTCCCAGTTGGCCGTTTAATTTAACGCACAGGCCCAGCTTACGGGCCTTGAGCTGCTCGAACAGCTCTGGCACTGACAGCCCCATTTCTATCGCTGCGTCGGCCAGTTTGATAGTCCCTACAGACAACAGCAAGGGACTACCTGCGCTCAATTTTTCCAAATCCATATCACCACTGAGGCGGGCAAATTCCGCCTTCCATTGCAATGCCGCAGCGAGCGCCAAATGGCAAGCCAAGGCGCGGTCAGTCGTGTTGAGGGATCGGCGTAACTCTTGGGTGCTGAAGTGAGGCTGTAGAGCCTCGGGCACTCGGATGCGGGCATAAAAACGCCCGCTTTTGCGGCGGTAAAAATAGGCCATGTGTCACACGCTTGTGTCACAGGCCACCCCGAAACGGGGCTAACCGGGCGTATTATCCATTGAAATCAATGGCTTGAATGAAAGGTGGCCCGATTGTCTCAGGCCACCCCATACCCGAGAGCCGACCACGGCAAAAAACTGCATGGGCGCCCATATCACGCGCCCAGCCGATAGGCCCTCTGCAAGGCAAAATCAAGCCTCAATGTGCCGCCGAAGCTTGTCTGACAGCTATGCAATCAGAAGCGTTGCTCTTCACGCAGCCTGCGCTCGCGGCTATTGCGCGCCGCAGCAATCTGGGCGCGCTCGGCGATCAGGTTGACCTCGGTGGCACAGTTGTACTCGTCGAGCGAGAAAAACATGCGGGCTCCGGGGGCGAGTTGCGACACCGTCTGATGCAGGGGCAGAGACAGGTCAACCGGCGCCACATTGGAGCGATAGATCAGCTCGTTATTGGGTGCATAGACAAAATAGCAGGCAGCCGATGCGACCTGGGCCCAAGCACAGGCCGACAGAACCAAGGCGGCACGCAGGACGGATGCAGCGGTCATGAACTCTCCCTTCCCTGACGGGGCTCCATGCCCCTGTAATGCGGCTATTTTACGAGTAGCGACGCAGCGACCGGGTCGATGCGACATTTCTTCATTGCAAGAAAATTGCTTGCCGCCATGCCCCCCTATGCGCACAGCCTGTACAAACACCTTGCGGATCCCGCTCGGGCATTCGCACGATTATAAATTTCTGTATTGACAGAAATTTCAAGCAAGACCACACTTCATCTCATGCAACTGAGTCCTATCGCTGAACGCTTTGTGCACCACTGGGGAGATATGGGCAACGCCTGGGGCGTGAACCGCACGGTGGCACAAATTCATGCACTGCTGTTCTTTCATGGCCGTCCCCTCAATGCCGACGAAATCTGCGAAACCCTGGGCGCGGCACGCTCCAACGTCAGCAACAGCCTCAAGGAGCTGCTGAACTGGAACCTGATTCGCAGCAGCCGCAAGAGCGGTGACCGGCGCGAGTATTTCGAGACCTCGGCCGATGTCTGGGAGCTGCTGCGCACCATTGTGCGAGAGCGCAAGCAGCGCGAGTTCGACCCCACCAGCGCACTGCTGCGCGAATTGATCGCCCAGCCCGAATTCGAGCAGGAAACGCCCGATGCCCAGGACCGCGTGCACGAGACGCTGCGCCTCATGGATTCGCTGGGCATCTGGACCGACGAAATGCTGCGCCTGTCTCCAGCCACGCTGGACAAGATCCTGCGCCTTGGCGCCAGCGTCCAGCGCTTTGTCCGAGGCAAGGATGGCGGCAACGATTGAAGCCAAACTGAATTCTGTCAAGGCAGAAAACTGCAAAGGAGTAGCGTATGCGAGTTCTGATCTGCGGCGGCACAGGCTTTCTGGGCCGACATATCGTGAATGCGCTGGCCCTGCTGGACCACGACCCCGTGGTGCGCAGCCGCCACAGCCAGCCGCCGCTGGACTTTGGCACCTGCACCACAGCCGAGGCATGGCTTGAGCATCTGCAGGGCATCGATGCCGTCATCAACGCCGTCGGTGCTCTGCGCGACAAGCCCGACCAGGATCTGCAGACCCTGCACTCTCTGGCTCCCATCGCGCTGTTCGATGCCTGTGCCCAGGCCGGCGTGCGCCGCGTGGTGCAGGTCTCGGCCCTGGGCGCGGGTCAGGGCGGCACCCAGTACGCAAGCACCAAGCGCGCAGCCGACGAGCATCTGCTGGCGCTGGGCAGACAAGGCGGGCTCCATCCCGTTGTCGTGCGACCCAGCATCATCTTTGGTGCGGGCGGAGCCAGCAGCCAGCTGTTCCTGAATCTGGCCAGGCTGCCCGTTCTGCTGCTGCCCGAACTCATGCGCAGCAGCCAGATACAGCCCGTGGCCGTGCGCGACCTCGCCGAAGTGCTCGCGCATATGGCGACATCGGACACCTCCGAAGGTATCGTCGAAATCGGCGGCCCCCAGCCACTTTCGACAGAAGCCTTCATCGCCAGCCTGCGCAACCAGATGGGTTACGGCCCGGCATCGGTATATGCCCTGCCCGACTGGATGAGCAAGGGCAGCGCCAGAGTCGGCGACCAGATCCCTTCCCTGCCCTGGTGCAGTGAAACCATGGCCTTGCTGGAAAACGACAACGTTACCGATCCTCAGACCCTGGCCTCGCTGCTGGGGCGCGCTCCCGTGGCTCCGGATGCCATGCTGGCCACCTTGCCCAAGGAAGGACGCCGCCATGCCTGAGTTGCAAAACAGCAGCAGACCCAACCCGCAGAAGCAAGCTGCCCAATTCATGCACGCGAGTCTGGTCGTCGTCTGGCTGGGCACGGCTCTGGTCAGCGCACTGGACTATCTCGGACTCTCGGGCCTCAACCACGAAGGTGCCCGCTTGCTGGACCAGGGCGGCATTGGCGATACAAGCTGGCAGGCACTGCTCATCTGGTCCGGCCTGCTGGCCGATTTGGCTCTGGGTCTGGCCTTGCTGCTGCGTCCAGGCCGCGCCATCTACCTGAGCGCCCTGCTGCTGATGACGGCCATGACCGTGATCGGCACGGCTCTTCAACCCACGCTGTGGCTGCACCCTCTGGGGCCGCTGCTCAAGAACCTGCCCATCGCCGCCATGCTGTGGTTCTTGCTGCAAACAAATCACTCGTACAACAGGCTTGAATCATGAATACCTATCTGTTGCTCAAGACACTACACATCCTCTCCAGCGTGCTGCTGGTCGGCACCGGCCTCGGCTCGGCCTTCTACATGTTCTTTGCCAACCGCAGCGGCTCGGTCGCTGCCCAGGCAGTGGTCAGCCGCCTGGTGGTGCGGGCCGACTGGTGGTTCACTACTCCCTGCGTCTTCATTCAGCCGGTCACGGGCATTGCCATGGCCTATCTCGCAGGCTGGCCGCTCACCACTCCCTGGCTCGCGCTTTCGCTCGGCCTGTATGCGCTGGCCGGCATCTGCTGGCTGCCCGTGGTCTGGCTGCAGATCCGAATGGCGGCGATGGCGACCCTGGCGCATAGCCAGAGCCAGGCCCTGCCGCCGCTTTTCCGGCAATACCAGTTGCGCTGGGAGGCCCTGGGCTACCCCGCCTTTGTGGCCATGGCTGGCACCTATTATTTGATGGTGAACAAGCCACAGCTCTGGGGCTGAGGCGCCTGCCATGATCGGCTCGTCCACACCTCGCTCATCAGGAAGGACGGCAGCCCGCTCATTGCAGCGATAGCGGCCATGCCGTCTCAACCTTTTGCGACTCGTCGGCTATCGAAACACACCAATCGCTTCCACAAGATTCTTCACCTGCCATTGCATGCTGCTCGACGCCTGCGCCCCCTGGGTCACCAGTTGCGCGTTCTGCTGCGTCAGATAGTCCATGTCCGCCACCGACTTCCCTACCTGGCTGATCTCCTCGCTTTGTTCGCGCGTGGCCTTGCTGATCTCGGCAATGAAGTCCGCCACGCTGCGCGCCTGGGAGACAATGTCGCCGATATTGCTCCCCGCATCGCTGACCACCAGAGAGCCCGCCTCGATGGTGGCCGTGCTGGCCTGAATCAGCGCCTTGATCTCCTTGGCTGCATCGGCGCTGCGCTGCGCCAGCGCCCTCACCTCGCCGGCAACGACGGCAAACCCCCTGCCATGCTCGCCCGCACGGGCGGCCTCCACGGCCGCATTCAGCGCCAGCAAATTGGTTTGAAAGGCAATGCTGTCAATCACGCCGACGATGTCGGCAATGCGGCGGGAGTTGGCCGTGATCGACTCCATGGTGGAGACGATCTGATCCATGGACTGGCCCCCGCGCAAGGCCGCCGCGCTGGCTTCGCTGGCCAGCACGCCGGCTTTTTGGGCCGTATCGGCGCTGGATTGAACCCGGGCCGTGATCTGCTCCATGGAGGCCGAAGTCTGGGCCACATTCACCGCCAACTGCTCCGTCTGCCCGTGCAGATAGCTGTTGCCCTGCTCAATCTCGTTGCAGGCCTGCTGAACATTGAGCGCCTGCTGGTTCACATCGTCCACCAGCCAGCGGAACATGAGACCGATCTGGTTGACCGTGCGCAGCGTGGTGCCGATTTCATCCGAGCGCTGCAAGTATTCCGTCTGCCGGTTGTTGCCGGTGGCCACGTTCAGCGACTGACGCTTGAGCAGCTCCAGCGGCGTGGCAAACTGGCTCTCGAGCAACAGCGTCATCAGCATCAGGGCCACCGTCATGAAGGCCGCCATCGACAGGAACTGCATCTGGCTTTGAGCCAGCAGCCAGGCCCCAAGCAGCAGGGCGCCCCACAAGGCCAGCGAGTTCAGGCGAATGCGCCGGCGCACCCCCATGTGCCGCCAGATCGACAGCAGCTTCCCCAGCCCTTTCTTGGAGACTATGCCTTTGTGCAACTCAGGCGCGGAACCGCCCTTGTCGTGCATGGACTCATACAGCTTTTGCGCCGCCTCGACCTCTTTGCGCTCGGGCTGGGTGCGCACCGACATATAGCCCTTGGCCTTGTCATTGCGGATGATGGGAATGGCATTGGCCCGAACCCAGTAGTGGTCCCCGTTCTTGCGCCGGTTTTTGACCAGTGCACTCCAGGGCTCGCCGCTTTTGAGGGTGGCCCACATGTCGGCAAAAGCGGCCGGGGGCATGTCCGGGTGGCGCACCAGATTGTGCGTCTGGCCGAGGATCTCTTGCGGCTCGAAGCCGCTGACCTCCATGAACGCCTGATTGGCATATTTGATGTAGCTCTCGGTGTCCGTGGTGGACATCAGAGTCGCGTGCTCATCAAAGCTGTACTCCCGCTGTGTCACTGGTGCATTGACTCTCATAGATGCCGCTTTTTGGTCATTAATCGAGAAAAACTGCACAGCTTGTGCCGCAGCCTTCACTGCGGCAACCACCTCTGTGTGTATCAATTATTTACATGTTTTTTGCGGCCCATCCATTCCTGAAAAAGCAGTTGTTGCTAGCCTGCGTCAACGTAGATACAGAGTCCTGAACCCTTCATTCAAACGCGCTTTTCTCCTACAAAGGCAGCCGCGCATCATCCTTGATCTCCTCCATCACCGCATAGGTTCTGGTCTCGCGCACGCCCGGAAGCTGCCACAGCACCCGGCCCGCGAAGTCACGGTAAGCCGCCATATCGGCCATGCGGGTCTTGAGCAGATAGTCAAATCCCCCTGCCACCATATGGCACTCCATGATGGCCGGGTACGCCAGCACGGCGGCCTTGAACTCGTCAAACACATGGGGCGTGGTGCGGTCCAGCAGCACCTCGACAAACACCGTCATGCCCACGCCCAGCTTCTGCGGATTCAGCCGCGCTTCGTAGCCCAGGATGTAACCATCGCGTGTAAGCCGGGCCACACGGGCCTGTACGGCTGTGGGCGACAGCGCCACCTGCTCTGCCAGGCGCAGATTGGAGATGCGCCCATCGGTTTGCAGAATTGCCAGTATTTTTCGATCAATCCTGTCGATATCCACTTCTGAAGCGTCATTCATTGGTGAATTCCTCTTTTTAATTCGCTCAATATAGTGATTCATTTTTCGACAAACCAGCAATGATTTTCCCTATGTAGACAGCTGCGCCCGGGCCGCATGCAATGCAGCTGTGAACATGGTGAAGGCCGCGCACCCGCTCGCGTCCAGGCTCTACGACACCTGCACAGACATGCCGACTTTCACTGCGCTGCCAGATTCCAGCCGCCCTGCCGATGAACTGCGTCAAGCCATCAGTTGCGCCACCCGCATGGCCGAGTCCGATGCCGTGGCCCGGCTGCTGCCTGCCGCCACGCTGCCGCCCGCCCAGGCTGCCCAGGTCGCTGCCCATGCGCAAAAGCTGGTCGAGCAACTGCGCGCCCAACCCGCCAGCGCTGGGCGCCAGGGGCTGGTGCAAGGTCTGCTGCAGGAGTTTTCGCTGTCCTCGCAGGAAGGCGTGGCACTGATGTGCCTGGCCGAAGCCTTGCTGCGCATCCCCGATGCGGCTACCCGTGATGCACTGATCCGCGACAAGCTGCGCGGCGGCGACTGGCAGGCTCATCTGGGCAAGAGCCCCTCGCTCTTTGTCAATGCTGCCGCCTGGGGACTGGTGGTCACCGGAAAGCTGGTCGATACGCATAGCGAGTCAGGCCTGCTCGCGGCGCTCAAACGCATCACAGCCAGGGGCGGCGAGCCGCTGGTGCGCAAGGGCGTGGACATGGCCATGCGCTTGATGGGCGAACAGTTTGTGATGGGCGAGACCATTTCCCAGGCTCTGGAGCGCGCTCGCGAACTGCAGGCCAGAGGCTTTCGCTATTCCTACGACATGCTCGGCGAGGCCGCCCTCACCGCCGAGGACGCGCAGCGCTACATGCAGTCCTATGTGAATGCGATTCATGCGATCGGCAAGGCCGCTGACGGCAAGGGCGTCTATGAACGGCCGGGCATTTCCATCAAGCTCAGCGCCCTGCACCCGCGCTACAGCCGCGCGCAATGGCAGCGCGTGATGAGCGAGCTGCTGCCACGCGTGCTGCAGCTGTGCGAGCTGGCACGCAGCTACGACATAGGACTCAATATCGACGCTGAAGAAGCCGACCGCCTGGAGCTGTCGCTGGACCTGCTGGAACAATTGGCCCATGCCCCTGGCCTGGCAGGCTGGAACGGCCTGGGCTTTGTGATTCAGGCCTATCAAAAACGTTGTCCCTATGTGATCGACTATCTGATCGACCTGGCCCGACGCAGCGGACGCCGCCTGATGGTGCGCCTGGTCAAGGGCGCATACTGGGATAGCGAAATCAAGCGCGCCCAGATCGACGGTCTGAGCGACTATCCTGTCTACACCCGCAAGCACCACACCGATGTGGCCTATATTGCCTGCGCTCGCAAGCTGCTGGCCGCACCCAGCGCCATCTACCCGCAATTCGCCACCCATAACGCCCAGACCGTGGCCAGCATCGAATCCTTGGCCGGTGCCCAGCCCTACAGCGCTGGACGTTATGAGTTTCAATGCCTGCACGGCATGGGCGAGCAGCTCTACCTGCATGTGGTCGAGGCCGAGGACAAGGCCGCACGCCGCCCCTGCCGCATCTATGCTCCCGTGGGTACGCACGAGACACTGCTGGCCTATCTGGTTCGCCGCCTGCTGGAAAACGGCGCCAACAGCTCATTCGTGCACCGCATCGCCAACCCCGACTGGCCCATCTCTGATTTGATAGCTGCCCCTGCAGACCAAACGTGGGCTGAGGGGCAGCCGGATCCCCAAACCCGGGCCGAGGTGGAAACACTGCTTGCGGACGATGACATAGGCCTGCCCCACCCCCGTATCGTGCTGCCGCGCGAGCTGCTGGGCAAACAGCGCCGCAACTCCTCTGGTCTGGACCTGAGCGATGACGGTGTGTTGAGCGCTCTGTCTCAAGCGCTTGCGCAAAGCCGGCCCGCACAACTTCGCCAGGGTGTCCATGCCGTGCATGCCGCCGACACCATCGGCACAGCCATAACCAACCCGGCCAGCCATCAGGAGCTGCTGGGTTATGTCAACGATGCCGGGCCCGCGCAGATTCAGCAGGCACTGCACGCAGCCGCACAGGCCCAGCCCGCCTGGCAAGCCAGCCCGGCCGAGCTGCGTGCCAGTCTGCTGCAGGCCGCAGCCGAACTCTTTGAAACGCAGATGCAGCCGCTGATGAGCCTGCTGATGCGCGAAGCCGGCAAGACTGCGGCCAATGCCGTGTCCGAGGTGCGCGAGGCCGTGGACTTTCTGCGCTATTACGCGGCTCAGATTCGGCGGCAGGCCGATGCGGATCTGCTCGCCCCCGGCATAGGCCCTGTGGTCTGCATCAGCCCCTGGAATTTTCCACTGGCCATCTTCACCGGCCAGGTCGCGGCCGCCTTGGGCGCCGGCAATGTGGTGCTGGCCAAGCCCGCTGAGCAGACCCCACTGATCGCCCTTGAAGCCGTTCGCCTGCTGCATCAGGCCGGCATTGCGCCAGACGTGCTGCAACTGCTGCCCGGCCGGGGCGAGACCGTGGGCGCAGCACTGGTGGCCGATGCGCGCGTGGCAGGCGTGCTGTTCACAGGCTCCACCGAGGTGGCGCGACTGCTGGCTCTGCAGACCGCCGCCAGATTGCGCCCCGACGGCCAGCCCGTGGTGCTGGTGGCCGAAACCGGCGGCCAGAACGCCATGCTGGTGGACTCGTCCGCCCTGGTCGAACAAGCCGTGCAGGACATTGCTGCATCCGCCTTTGACAGCGCGGGCCAACGCTGCTCGGCTCTGCGCCTGCTGTGCGTGCAAAACGACTGCGCCGACCGGCTGCTGACCATGCTGTGCGGTGCCATGCAAGAGCTGCATTGCGGCAATCCGGCCGAGCTGGCCACCGATGTGGGACCCGTGATCGATGCCGATGCCAAGACTGCTATCGAGCGGCATATCGCCAGACTCAGGGCTCTGGGTCTGCGCATCCATCAATCGCCGCTGAGCCCGGAAACTGCCGCGCAAGGGCATTTTGTGGCGCCCACGCTGATCGAGCTGCCCGATCTGCATCATCTCAAGCGCGAAGTCTTCGGCCCCGTGCTCCATGTACTGCGCTATCAAAGGCGCGAGCTGCCGCAGTTGCTGGAGCGCATCAACGCCCTGGGCTACGGCCTGACCATGGGATTGCACACGCGCATCGACGAAACCGTGCAGCTAGTCGCCCAGGCGGCACATGTCGGCAATCTGTATGTGAATCGCAATATGGTGGGGGCCGTGGTCGGTGTGCAGCCCTTTGGCGGCGAGGGGCTGTCTGGCACCGGTCCCAAGGCCGGCGGCCCCCTGTATCTGCCGCGCCTGCAGCAGACACCCGGCTCGCCCCTGCGTTTGCTCAGTCTGCTGCTGCATCAATCCGGAGAGGCACAGGCAAGCGCCACACCCGTCACGGCAGCAGCGGCGACCGCCTTGCAGCAGCTGGGTCACTGGGCCAGGCAGCATGGTGAGGCCATCGTCAGCCATGATTGCGAGCGCCTGCAAGCGGCCCTGCCCGATCTGCATGCCGCACGTCTGTTGCCCGGCCCCACAGGCGAGCGCAATCTCTACCAGCTGCTTGGCAAGCCGCGCACACTGTGCCTGGCGCAGGAAAGAACCATGCTGCTGCTGCAACTGGCTGCCGCACTGGCCTGCGGCTCGCAAGCCCTGTGGGTACCCGGCCCGCTCGGCATCACAGTTCACGGCAAGCTGCCAGATGTACTGCGCCGCCATGTGCTGCTGTTGCCTGCCGAGCTGAGCGTCGAGGAAATTGCGGAGACCGAGGCCATGGATGCAGCACTGCTGGAATGCGACGCCCCCCAATTTCTGCGCTGGGCGCAGGCCTTGGCAAGGCGCCCGGGCCCGTTGATACTGCCCACACGCTGTGTGACAGGCCGGCCCGTCCGGCTGGAGCGGCTCTGGCATGAACGCGCTCTATCGCACAACACGGCGGCAGCGGGCGGCAATGCGGCATTGATGACGCTGGAATAGCCGCCCTGAGGCGCTTTGCACCTTCTCCCTCTCTGCTTCGCGGGGGGGGGCCGCCAAGGCCCTTGCTTGCTGTCCACTGCTTAGGCCATGCCTGTTTGGCGCTATGCGCCCGATGCTCACCACGCCCGTCAGAACCGCTACCAACCGCAGGTTTGCCATTGAGACCAGGCGCGAAGCCGCAGACAGTAACAAAGTACGGCCAGGCGAAGCAACGACATATCAAGGGTGGTATTAGCGGGGCCAAGAAAGAAAGCACCCAGCGCAAGCAGTACCTGCGCTGGGTGCTCTTTGAGAGTCAATGAGATTTACAGCTTGGCGATGGACACCTCTGTGGACTTGACCAGAGCTACAACCTCCGAGCCCACCGCCAAGCCCAGATCATTGACCGAGCGCGTGGTGATCACCGACGTGACGATGCCCCAGGGAGTTTCCACATCCACTTCCGAGACCACGTCACCGCGGATGATTTCCTTGACCTTGCCCTTGAACTGATTGCGTACGTTGATGGCTTGAATGGACATACAAAATTCTCCTGAGAAGTCATGAAGGTTCTGAAAAACAGTGTTTGCTGCACTGCATGAAAACAATTCTGAAACCTTCTCCAAAAAACTCAAAAGAATAAAAATAAAAATTTTTATATCAAAAACATCTTATGAAAATAAGCGACCGTAGCGTGGCACAAGCCTGCGCGGCCATGCATCGCGCAGCAGTCCGATCGCACGGATGACAAGGACGCCCAACACCACGATATGGCTGCGCAAAAAGTTCGAGGCATTGAGGACCACCTGTGCCAGCCCCTGCTGCACAGTCGCCCCATGTAGTGCAATACCAGGGACTTGAAGCTCTTTCGGGAGGTTCGAGTTGAAATTCAGCCTTCGGCAGATTGCAGTGCCGCACGCACCACCCCGGGGGTCAGCGTAGGCACAAAGCTCTCGATGAAGGCATAGGCATAACCACGCAGCCAGGCATCGCGGCGCAGAGCCAGGCGCGTGAGATTGACCTCGAACAGATGACGGGCATCGATAGCGCGCAGATGGCGATCGCGCTCGGCATCGAAAGCGATGGAGGCAATAATGCCCACGCCCATGCCCAGCTCCGCATAGGTCTTGATCACATCGGCATCCATGGCGGTGAGCACCACATCGGGCACCAGCCCGGTCGCCGCAAACGCCTTGTCGATATGGGCACGCCCCGTGTAACCCTGCTCGTAGGTGATGATGGGGTGGCGCGCCAGCGCTTGTAGCGTCAGTGCTCCGTCCGTATCGAGCAGTTCATGGCCGGGCGGCACGACCACACTGTGCGACCAGCGGTAGCAAGGCAGGGTCACCAGGTTCTCATAACTGCCCAGCGCCTCGGTGGCCACACCGATATCGGCCTCGCCCGATAGCAGCATCTCGGCCACCTGGCGTGGCGAACCCTGATGCAGATGCAGCGAAACCTGGGGGTAGAGCCTGCGGAAATCACGCACCACCTGGGGCAAGGCATAGCGTGCTTGGGAATGCGTAGCAGCAATCGACAGGCCGCCACGTTCGCTGGCGTGGAAGTCCTCTCCTGCGCGACGCAGATTGTCGGCTTCCAGCAGCATGCGCTCGACAATAGGCAGCAAGGCCGTGCCGGGCGGCGTCAGGCCCGTCAGACGCTTGCCGGCGCGCACAAAGATATCGATGCCCAACTCCTCCTCGAGCTCGCGAATCTGCCGGCTCACACCGGGCTGCGAGGTGTGGAGCATGGCTGCCACCTCGGTCAGATTGAAGCCACGCCTTGCCGTTTCCCGGACCGAACGCAGTTGCTGAAAATTCATATCTTGATGGCAGGCGGCACAGCTTGTGGCTGCGCCAGCCGCCTGTTTCTCTTTGTTTTCGTTGGATGCTCAAATCGCCCAGCGCAGACCCGTAGCCGGCACGCCAGGCCAGCTCGGCAATCCGGTTGCCTGTTCTGAGTCGGGCTTTTGCAGCACGCGATCTAGAATGCGTGTCTCCAGCGCGGCAAAGCGGGCATCGCCATGCACACGCGGACGCGGCAAATCGATGCGCTCGTCGAGCGCAATGCGCCCGTCCTCGATCAGCACCACGCGGTCGGCCAGGGCCACGGCCTCCTGTACATCGTGCGTGACCAGCAAGGCCGTGAAGCCATGACTGCGCCACAGACCTTCGATGAGGCGGTGCATCTCGATGCGCGTCAGCGCATCAAGAGCGCCCAGCGGTTCATCGAGCAGCAGCAGTCGCGGCTGGTGAACCAGGGCACGGGCCAGGGCTACGCGCTGGCGCTGGCCGCCAGACAGCCGCGCCGGCCATTCGTTTTCGCGGTCAGCCAGTCCTACCTGCGCCAGCACCTTGCGGCCGCGCTCGCGTGCCGAATCGGGCAACCCCAGAATTACGTTGTCCAGCACCCGCTTCCAGGGCAGCAGACGCGCGTCCTGAAACATGATGCGCGTATCCCTATTCTGCCGGCGCTGCTCGCCCGCATCGATCAGTAGCTGTCCGGCACTGGCCTCTTCCAGCCCGGCCACAAGGCGCAGCAAGGTGGACTTGCCGCAGCCGCTGCGCCCAACGATGGCGATGAACTCGCCCGGCCGGACATCGAGCTGCACCTGTTTGAGCACTTCACGCTCGCCATAGCGCTTGGTCAGCTGCAGCGTCTGCAGATGCACACCCTGGGCCGCTTTCTGCTGCACATCCGGCTGCTTGCTGCTGCCCTGCTGCTCTTCTTCCTCATCCTTGGTCCGCTGCCACAGCTTTCCACTCGCCTGCAAGGCCTCGGCCTCGTCCCAGGATGCCTCCCATGCCACCAGCGGCTGACGCGCATTCAAGGCACCGGCACCCACCAGCGACTGCGTCAAACGACTCCACAAACTACTCATCGCAAGCTCCTCTCATTCTTTCCACCAAGCCCCAAAAAGCGCACTACCCAGGCCAGAGACATCCAGCAAGAGCCGTCTCGCAGCGAGGATGTCGTCCCCCTCCCAAAGAGAGAGGGGGAAGCCGCGCAGCGGCTCAGGGGGAGTCACCCCTGATACCCCGGATGCCAGCGCAGCCACCAGCGCTCCAGCGAACGAGCAAACACATCGGCCAGCTTGCCCAGAATTGCGTAGAGCAAGATGCCCACAAGCACCACATCGGTCTGCAGAAATTCACGCGCATTCATGGTCAGGTAGCCGATGCCCGCCTGGGCCGAGATGGTCTCGGCCACGATCAGAATCACCCACATCAGCCCCAGTGAAAAACGCAAGCCCACGAGGATGGAAGACAGCGCTCCCGGCAAGACGATGTCGCGATACAGCTGCCAGCGCGTGAGGCCGTAGCTGCGGCCCATCTCGATCAGACCAGGGTCCACGTTGCGAATGCCGTGAAAGGTGTTCAGATAGATGGGAAAGAACACCGAGACGCTGATCAGAAACAGCTTGGCCGATTCGTCGATGCCGAACCACAGAATGACCAGCGGAATCAGCGCCAGCGCAGGGATGTTGCGCACCATCTGGATCGTGGAATCGAGCAGCGTCTCGGCCCAGCACAGCGAGCCTGTGAGCAGACCCAGCAGCAAGCCCAGGCTGCCGCCAATGGCCAGCCCCGCCAGAGCACGCCCGGCACTGACCTTGACATGGGTCCATAACTCGCCCGACTCTGCCAGAGCCCAGGCTGCACGCAACACATCCAGCGGCGCGGGCAGCACCCGTGTGGACAGCCAGCCATAGGCCGATGCGGCCTGCCAGGCAGCGACCAACGCGACCGGCAACAGCCAGGGCAGCAGCCGCAAGGCGAGCTGACGCGCCAGCAACTCCAGGCGCGGCACCGGCGGGCTTGCTGGCTGGGCCGCAGATTGCAACGTCAGCGTTTGAACATCACTCATACAAACTCCTTCAGCTTTGCGACACTCGGACCTGCTCGCGCTCCGAAGCGGCTGCTCCCGAAGCGGCGGCTCGCGGCGAGTACAGATTGGCCACGGTTTCTCCAAACGGGCCGCCGGGGTTGCCACCGCCGAGCTTTTCCTGCACGTTGACGGGCAACAGCGGGAAGACCAGCTCGGCAAAACGATAGGCTTCCTCGAGATGCGGGTAGCCCGAGAGCACAAAGGTGTCTATGCCCAGATCGGCATATTCCTTGATACGGTCGGCCACAGCCTGGGCGCTGCCCACCAGGGCCGTGCCCGCACCGCCGCGCACCAGACCCACGCCGGCCCATAGATTGGGGCTGATCTCCAGGTCCTTGCGGCTGCGCTTGGTGCCGCCCGCATGCAGCTGGGCCATGCGGCGCTGGCCTTCGGAATCCATGCGCGCAAACGCGGCCTGTGCCTGTACCACGGTCTCGTCCTTGAGGCGGCTGATCAAGCGCTCAGCATCGGCCCATGCCTCCTCATCGGTCTCACGCACGATCACATGCAGGCGGATGCCGAACTTGACCTTGCGGCCACGGCGCTCGGCCTTCTCGCGCACATCGGCAATCTTTTTGGCGACTTCGGCCGGCGGCTCGCCCCAGGTCAGATAGGCATCGACCTGCTCTGCCGCCAGCTCATGGGCGGCAGGCGAAGAGCCGCCGAAATACACGGGTGGATAGGGTTTTTGCAGCGGCGGGAACAGAAGCTTGGCACCCTTGACCTGCAGATGCCGACCTTCGAAATCCAGCGACTTCCCCTCATGGCTGCGTGCCAGAATCTCGCGCCAGATCTCGATGAACTCGGCCGATTGTTCATAGCGCGTCGCATGATCGAGAAACACGCCATCACCCTCCAGCTCAGCCTGATCGCCGCCGGTGACCAGATTGATCAGCAGCCGCCCCCCGGAAAGCCGGTCGAAGCTGGCTGCCATGCGAGCAGCCAGGCTGGGCTGATGCAGACCGGGACGCACGGCCACCAGGAACTTGAGGCGCTTGGTGACGGGCAACAGGCTGGACGCCACTACCCAGGGATCTTCGCAGGAGCGGCCCGTGGGAATCAGCACGCCTTCGTAGCCGAGGCTGTCGGCCGCCACGGCAACCTGCTTGACATAGTCATGGCTCAGCTGGCGTGCGCCTTCGCTGCTGCCCAGGTAGCGGGCATCACCATGGGTGGGAATGAACCAGAACACTTGCATGACGAAATCTCCTTGAACCTGATTTAGAACCTGGATGCCACGGCGGGCGTGATGGATGAGGCGGCAGGGCTCGCCTGGCCATGGCCGGCGTATTCCGCCGCTGTGGGCTGCCAGACGATGTCGGCCACCTTCACCTGGCGTGGAATCACGCCCAGACGAAAAAAGGTATCGGCCACGCGCTGCTGCTCGACCACGATGGCGGGATTGAGCAGCGTGGTCGGCGAGCTGGGCCTGCGGCCGATAAAACGGCTGACCACATTCGCATCCAGCCCGCTGAAAGCGGCCAGCAGTTGCACGGCCTCCTTGCGCGAGGTCTGCACCAGCTGATCGGCGCGCGTGAGCTCGTCGAACAAGGCCTTGATGAGCTGGGGATGGTGCTCGACCAGGCCGCGCGAGGCCAGATAGAAAGAGTTGTTGCCCGACAGCCCTTCACCGCTGGTCAGCACGCGCGGCCGGATGCTCAGCTCGGTGGCCGCATAGAACGGGTCCCAGATGGCCCAGGCATCTACGCTGCCGCGTTCGAAAGCGGCACGCGCATCGGCTGGTGCCAGATACACGGGCTGAATGTCGGCCCAGGCGATACCTGCCTTGTCCAGCGCACGCACCAACAGGTAATGGGCGCTTGAGCCTTTCTGCAGTGCCACGCGCCGGCCTTTGAGGTCGGCCAGGGTCTTCAGCGGCGAATCGGCGAGCACCAGAATGGCCGAGCTTTCAGGCTTGGGCGGCTCGGCCCCTACATAGCGCAGATCCTTGCCCGCAGCCTGGGCAAACACGGGCGGCGAATCCCCGGTCAGGCCAAAGTCCAGGCTTCCGGCCGACAGCGCCTCCAGCAACTGCGGCCCGGCTGGAAACTCCAGCCAGCTGATCCTGGTGCCTGGAAAGCGCTTTTCCAGAACGCCATGCTGCTTGAGCACGACCAGATTGACGGCCGACTTCTGATAGCCGATGCGCAACTGGGCCGGAGCCGCAATAGCCGGCACAGGCTGGGCCAGTGCATCGTTGGCGTAATAGGCGGCCAGGGTCCAGCTGAAAGCCGTGGTACCCAGCAGTTGCAGAGCCTGGCGACGGCCGCGATGGAAACGGGGTGAAGAGGATGCTGAACTCATGGTAATGACCTTTTCATGAATCAGCGGCTGGCCAGCAAGTCCACGGGCGCGGCATGCAGCAAATTGAGCTTCTTGGGGATCAGCTTGAGATCGAAGAAGGTGTCGGCAATCCTTTGCTGCTCACCCAGGATTTCGGCATTCACGGCCTTGGTGCCGAACTCGGCGCGGCTCAGGTACAGCTCGGTCACTGCTGTGTCCAGGCCCAGGATCTGCGACAGCTCTGCCGCTGCTGCACTCTTGTTCTTGCTGGCCCAGGCATCGATGGCGGCAATTTCCTCGATCGCGATGCGCAGCACATCGGCATTGCGGCTCGCATAGTCGCGCGAGGTGAAGTAATAGGCGCGGTTGTTGACCACGCCCTTGGCATCGGCCAGCAGGCGTGCATCCAGGGCCTTCTGGGCCGAGGCCAGGAACGGGTCCCAGATCACCCAGGCATCGACCGAGCCTTTCTCGAACGCGGCACGCGCATCGGGAGGAGCCAGAAAGACCGACTGCACATCGCCGTACTTGAGGCCATGCTTTTCCAGCAGCTTGACCAGGAAGTAATGAACATTGGAGCCCTTGTTGTAGGCAATGCGCTTGCCCTTGAGGTCGGCCACGCTGCGGATCGCCGAGCCCTTGGGCACGATCACCGCTTCCAGACCGGGGCGCGCCACCGTGGCTCCCGCATAGACCAGGGGCGCACCGGCGGCCTGGGCAAAGATGGGGGGAGCCTCGCCCACATCGCCAAAGTCAATCGAGCCGACATTGAGCGCTTCCAGCTGCACAGGGCCGGCATTGAATTCAACCCAGCGCACGGCCACGCCCAGAGGGGTCAGGCGCTTTTCCAGCGTGCCGCGATTCTTGAGAATCGACAGCCAGCCTTTTTGATGGCCCACGCGCAGCACGCGCTGCCCGCCTGCCGTGCCACTGCCCTGCTGCGCATGCAGTCCGCCCGAGGCCAAGGCCAGCGCCGAGGCTGCCGTACCCGCCAGCCACTGACGGCGTGTGGTGCTCAGCAATTGCGACGAAATAGCCGACGAAGTGTTGTTGCGATCGGTCATGAGAAATCAATCCTTGGGTTCTCAGTCCACACACTTCAGGCGCACCTTCGGCCTGATTTCAGGCGCAGCTCGGCCTTCGCAGTGCGGGGACTGCTATCAAAAAAATGGTAAATGCGTCAACGCTGCGAGAAAGGACGGCCAGCAAGGGCCTAGGCGGCCCCGCCGCCCCGCAGCAAAGGTCGTCGTCCCCTGGGGGAAGCGGCAAAGCCGCTCAGGGGGACCTACTTAAACGCTACATCGCACGTCGGAGAACGCGATGCTTTCAAAGTCATTGGCTGCGGCCCATTGGGCACTGCGGCGCAGATCGGTGGCCAGCAACTGGGCTGCATCCTCGACGCGCTCGGCGATTTCGGGGGCCAGGCCATAACCGCCTTCAGGCAGCAGGGGCACCCCCTGGTCGGTGGCATAAATGCCCGGCAGTATGTGGCGTGCGCCAAGCGACTGCAGCACGGGGCGCAGCGCATAGTCCAGCGCCAGCATATGGTGAGGGCTGCCGCCAGTGGCCAGAGGCAGTACCAGCTTGCCCTTGAGCGCCGTCTGCGGCAGCACATCGAGAAACACCTTGAGCAGGCCGCTGTAGGCCGCCTTGTAAACGGGTGTGGCCACAACCACCGCGTCGGCCTGGGCCACTCTATCGGTCACGGCACGAATCTCGGGGTGATCGAAGCGGGCATGCAACAGGGCTGCAGGGTCCAGCCGGTTGAGCTGCAGCACGGGCTCTGTGCTCAGGTCCTGTGCCTGCAGGCGGGCAGCCACGGCATTGAGCAGGGCACTGGAGCGCGAGGGCTGCGAGGGGCTACCGGCAATTAGCAAAATCGACATGGCTTGGCTCTATCTTTTAGTTATTGCAAAGACAGGAGCACTCATCGCGCCCCCGTCTTTCGTTTCACTTATTTCTTGGTATAGATCTGATCAAAGCTGCCGCCGTCGGCAAAGTGAGCCTTGTCTGCCGCTGCCCAGCCGCCAAAGGCCTTGTCGATGGTGAACAGCTCCAGCTTGGGGAACTGGCTGGCAAACTCGGCTGCCACCTTGGCATCGGTCGGGCGGTAGAAGTTCTTGCCGGCAATGCGCTGGGCCTCCTCGGAGTACAGATACTTCAGATAGGCCTCGGCCACGGTACGCGTACCCTTTTTATCGACCACCTTGTCGACCACGGCCACCGAAGGCTCGGCCAGGATGGACAGCGAAGGCGCGACGATCTGGAACTTCTCGGGGCCGAACTCCTTAAGCGCCAGATAGGCCTCGTTCTCCCAGGCCAGCAGCACATCGCCCAGGCCGCGCTGCACAAAGGTCACGGTGGAGCCGCGCGCGCCGGTGTCCAGCACGGGCACGTTCTTGTAGAGCTTGGTGATGAAATCCTTGGCCTGCGCATCGCCGCCGTACTTGCGCTTGGCAAATTCCCAGGCTGCCAGATAGTTCCAGCGTGCACCGCCCGAGGTCTTGGGGTTTGGCGTGATCACCTGAATGCCGGGCTTGACCAGATCATCCCAATCCTTGATGCTCTTGGGATTGCCCTTCTTGACCAGGAACACGATGGTGGAGCTATAGGGCGCGCTGTTGTGCGGCAGGCGCTTTTGCCAGTCGGCCTTGACATTGCCGTTCTTGACCAAGGCATCGATATCGCCTGCCAGGGCCAGCGTGGCCACATCGGCCTCAATGCCGTCGATGATGGAGCGCGCCTGCTTGCCCGAGCCGCCATGCGACTGCTTGATGGTCACATCCTGGTTCTGCGTCGCCTTCCAGTGCTTGGCAAACGCCTGGTTGTAGTTCACATACAGCTCACGAGTGGGGTCATAGGAAACGTTGAGCAGCTGCACGCCGGTTTGTGCAAAAGCGGGCAATGTGGGCAGAGCCGAGAGGGTCAAGCCAGCAATCAGACCGGCAGCCAGAGGAAACTTGATAAAGTTGCGACGATTTTTCATTGGACTGTGTTCTTGGAGTGAATGGTTAACGGGCTTCTGCCCCGTTGCTGTGCATTCTTGAGCCGCATTCTTAAAACTCAAACTACTAAGATTTCAGTTTGTTATTACCAAAACATCTGAAATCAACCAAGAGGACCCTACACATGGCACGTACCGTTCACTGCATCAAGCTTGGTCAAGACGCTGAAGGCCTGGATTTCCCTCCTGCCCCTGGCGAACTGGGCAAGCGTATCTATGAAAGCGTGAGCAAGCAGGCCTGGGCCGACTGGCTCAAGCACCAGACCATGCTGATCAATGAAAACCGTCTGAACCTGGCCGACGCCCGCGCCCGCCAGTATCTGGCTCGCCAGATGGAAAACCATTTCTTTGGCGGCGGTGCCGATGCTGCAGCCGGCTATGTGCCCCCCAGCGCCGAGTAAGTTCTTCTGACTCGGACACCAAGCCCCGTGGCCCTGCCCCGGGGCTTTTTCATGTCTGAATGCACTGCCGTGGCGACGAGGTCACGCGGCTGGTCCGGATGCTGCCGCCCTCTCTCCTTATGCCAGGCTCCATCCGTTACGTCCTTTCGACGACCCAGCACACAAGAGATACCTGAAAATCCGCATCCTGCGACAATTCGCCTCGCTTGCGACCCGCTCCATTTCAATGCCATGGCCCCGACCGTCGCCACCGAGCAGCCGATCGACTCCCGCGCATTGCTCCTGGCCGGGCGGCTCTCGCGCGAACCACACCCGCGCTGACACATCCATCGTCCATGGTTCTCGATCCCTTCACCCTGCTCGTACTCTCCGCGGCCATGGCCGCCGCCTCGGCGCTGTATCTGGCTGCGGAATGGAGCAGCGTTCGCGAACGCTCCCTGCTGCTCTGGAGCGCGGGGTTTGCGATCATCGCCGTGGGCAGCGTGCTGGCCCTGCTGCGTTCCAGCGGCTATGTACTGTTCGGCATCTGGTTCCCCAACGGCTTGCTGATCGTCGCCCACTGGCTGTTCCTGGCTGGCGTTGCCGGATTCACGCGCACCCGGCTGCCGCGTACCTGGTGGCTGCTGGCCGTCGTCTGGCTTGCGATGCTGTTTCTGCCCGACGGGCCCTGGTGGTCCAAGACCATGCTGGGCATCCAGTCGCTGCTGATTGCCGTCATCACCTTGCGCGCCGGCCTGCTGCTGCGCCCACATGGCCGAGCACTGAGTGTGGGCGCAGCGCAGCTGCGTTTCGTCCTGCTGGCACACGGCCTGTTCTACCTCGCCAAGGCCGGCTCGGCCGTGGCGCCGGACGCCTTCGTCAACCTGGCCAGTTTCCGAGGCGTGGTGATACTGGTCTCGCTGGTGGAAGGCGTGATGGCGATCATGCTGCTCGCGATGTCCATGACCGGCACCGAGCGCCATCGCCGTGAAGAGCGTATCGCGCAGATCGCCGCCCGCGACCCGCTGACCGCCCTGGACAACCGCCGAGCGCTCTACCTGCGCGCACCCGAGCTGCTGCGGCAGGCCTCGCCAGCCAGCCCCGGTGCCCTGCTGCTGATCGACATTGACCACTTCAAGCAGGTCAACGACCTGCATGGTCACGATGCCGGCGACCGCCTGCTGGTGACCCTGAGCGACCTCATCCGCAGCTTGCTGCCCCATGGCGCGCTGGCAGCGCGACTGGGCGGGGACGAGTTCGTGATTCTGCTGCGCAGTGTCTCCGGCGCCGTCGTACAGGAGCTGGGACAGAACCTGCGCGAGTCGTTCGCGCAGCAGGCGCGCGCCATGTTCGCAACGCCGGAGCCAGTTTCCCTGAGCATCGGTGCGACCTTGTTCGACCAGCCCGAGACCGAGCTGTCACATTGGCTCAAGCGGGCCGACGAAGCCCTCTACGCATCGAAGCGCAAGGGACGGGACCGGATGGAACTCGCCCCGCTTCCGCCAGGGCGGCCGCAATGATGCTCCCATGGCCTCGGCAGGAGCCAGTGCGACGGCCCGGATGTACTTCACCTTCGGCGGTGCCCGGGCCCCGTTGTCGTCACCGTGATGCATCTCAGAGGCTAGGTATGTCTGCTTCTGGCAGGCTGCGGCTGTCGCGCCCCTGCCAGATCCTGCCATTGATGCGCATGCCTGCACAGCCGAATGCTGTGCGCAGCGGCAGACGCAGCGACTGAGAGTCGGTCACTTTTCAGACGTTGAAGCGGAAGCCTAAATGGCCATCGGCCGGGAAGCCTCGTCCCTGCTGGCTCTCCACGGCAAAAGAGGCGTGGCGAGGCTCTGGCACCCTCGGGAAGCCCCCCTTGATTGCGTGGGGGTATCGCATGCAGTCACGGAATCATAAACCAGCCCAGCCCGGCATGCGAAGCCAAGGGCGCAGACCGCAAGACTAGGACATGAGCTAGACCGCATTGTTGCCCGACAAATCAAAGCGGCTCGGGTGAGATGCATGGCGTTGGGCCCATGGCCCTATTTTCTGGAGCAAACGCCATGCACGTCCCCCCCGCCCCACTCCCTGACCAAGGAATTCGCTACCCCCTCTGCCCTGATGCTGGACCCCCGCCTGACGCCCTTGGACCGCAACGGCTGGCAGGTATTGAACATGCTCAAAGGGACGGATGGCCTGACCACGAGGCGAGCGGAGGTCCGCGGTCGCCGAAAAGCAAGGGTGCAGGGGGAATAAAGGCCCCGCTACCGCCGCCGCGAGGCTGGGATGCCGAGTGGGCATCAATGGTTCGCTACACCGGAGCTCGCCGGTTTGGTGTTGGGCTGCTTCTGCGCTCCAATCCGGTCCGCGCGCCCTCTATTAATTGGTCCCCGCACAGCCCGGTCTAGCAGACGCCTCATTGCATCAGCATGACGCTCAAGGCCGACGCTCGTGAGCGCGGGATTGTGCGCCCAGATCCTGGCTCGTGCTGGAGACGCACGCACGAAAACTCATGGTCGGCGCCTGCGTGCTACGTGCGCAAGTCAAACCCCGGGCTTTGCGCGAACCATTCCAGGGCTTGCTCCCGTAGTGCAACCGCAAGCGGCGTGTCGCAACGACCGCGTGGCTGAGCAAGCACGATGTGTTGCAGAGGCAATGGGTCGGCTATAGAGCGGATCGCCAGCGCTTGCCCATCATAGCTGTGATCTCCAAATGGCCTGGTATACGCAACTGCTACGCCAAATCCGTTGGCGACCAGGCCGCGCTGCAGCTCGAAGGAATACGTTCTGCTGACGCTCTGGGGCTGCAACCCATGGAAGCGGAACAGATCAAGAAAGTGCTGCGAGCTGTAGGCTTGCTCTGTCAGTACCAGCGGATATTCGCAGAGCTGCTTCAGGCTGACTTCGCTGTGGCGCGCGAGTGGGTGTTCGATCGGCAATAGCGCATGGGCCGGTAACTCGCAAAGTACTGTGCTTTGGATGCAATCAGGCAACCCAAGGTCGTAGCTCAGCGCTGCATCCAGGTTGCCATTGCTCAGTTGCTTGCTGATCTGGTCGAAGCCATATTCACGAATCGTCACCTCGATACGCGGATGTCGCTCTTTGAGCCCGCGCAGCAATTTGGGCAAGCAATACGGCGCCAGATCCTCAAAACAGGCAAGTGTGAGTTCGCCTGCCAGCGTGTCGTCGTCGTTGGCGAGGTTCTCCAGTTCACGCACGTTCGCCACAATCTGCTGGGCTTTCTCCATAGCCAGGCGACCAAAGGGCGTCAACGTCACACCCTGGCCGCGCTGCCGGACGAACAGTACCTGTCCTAGGTGCTCTTCCAGCTCGTTGAGTGCGGCTGAAACCGCCGGCTGCGACACGTTTAGACGCTCGGCCGCCTGGGTGATATTGCCGTGCCGGGCGACTCCCAGGGCACAGCGGATATGGCGCAAGGTAATCTTCATAAGGAATTCCGAGGAGCCTGATCGGAATATATTATTTTGTTTTAGGTGATGCCTGGGGAATAGTCCGGCTGTGGTCGCCGTGATCATGGTGACCGTAACGCAGGAGTCCCTATGAACACGACTGTTACCCCTCTGGTTTCGGCCTCGGATATCGCGGCGTTCCAACGCGACGGTGCGATCTGTCTACGTGGCGCCTTCAAGGATTGGATCAGGTTGATCGCTGAAGGCATCGAACGCAATCAACGCGAGCCTGGTCCTTACGCCACCAACGTCGTCGCCACCGGCGAGCCCGGTGGCTTCTTCGATGATTACTGCAATTGGGAACGCATTCCCGAGTTCTCCACCATCGTCCACGAATCGCCGGCCGCCGCCATTGCTGCGTCGGTCATGCAGTCGCCACGCGCCCAGTTCTTTCACGACCATGTCCTGGTCAAGGAGCCGGGGACTCAGAAGCCGACACCCTGGCATCAGGACATTCCCTACTACTTTGTGGACGGCGAACAAACCGTCAGCCTGTGGATTCCGGTCGACCCGGTACGCGAGGCGACCTTGCGCCTGATCGCAGGCTCCCATTTGTGGGAACAGTGGGTACTGCCTCTGCGATGGAAGGACGACAGCAACTTCTACGACGACGTGAGTCGCTATCGACCGGTGCCCGATCCAGATGTGGAGCCTGGGATGCAGGTACTGGAGTGGGAAATGGAGCCGGGGGACGCGGTGTTGTTCGACTTCCGCACCGTACACGGCGCTCGCGGAAACCTCAGCCCGGCCCGCCGACGCGTGCTGTCCCTGCGCTGGCTCGGCGAGGACGCACGCTACGCCGAACGCCCCGGCCGGACTTCGCCGCCATACCCCGACCACGGCATGCAAGCGGGGCAGCGTCTCAGGGAAGATTGGTTCCCGCAAATCTGGCCTACCGCCTGACCGCTTTACCTACAAACGACAAGAGCCTGGCAGCGTCTCAGCCGACGACCAGGCCGACCATCATTGCTGAGGAGACAACCATGTCGTGCCCAACGATCTTGCCTGAAATACATGAATTGATGCCGCCCATGGTCGCGCTGCGACAGCATCTGCATACCCATCCAGAACTGAGCTACGAAGAATTCGAAACCAGCCGCCTGGTGGCCGAGAAGCTGCGAGGCTGGGGCTACGATGTCCACCACGGATTGGCCGGAACGGGGGTCGTTGCCACGCTGCGCAAGGGCCGTGGTAGCCGAACCATCGGTCTGCGCGCAGACATGGATGCGTTGCCTATCGTTGAAACCAGTGGCCTGCCGTATGCGAGCCGGCATGACGGGAAAATGCACGCCTGTGGCCATGACGGGCATACCGCGATGCTGCTGGCTGCGGGTCAATGCCTGGCTGAGAACGTCGACTTCGACGGCACAGTCCGCCTGATCTTCCAGCCTGCCGAGGAAGGACACGTGGGCGCGCGGAAGATGATCGAGGATGGCCTGTTCGAGCTGTTTCCTTGCGATGCGGTGTTCGCTATGCACAACTGGCCGGGATTGCCCGTAGGCAAGTTCGGATTCCTTGTCGGGCCGTTCATGGCCTGTGCCGACACGGTCACCATCCGCATCAACGGCCGCGGTGGCCACGGCGCCATGCCCCAGGACACGGTAGACCCGGTGGTGGCTGCGGCCTCCCTGGTCATGGTGTTGCAGACCGTGGTCGCACGCAACCGGCCTCCCTTGGACATGGGGGTCGTCGGTGTTGGCTCCATCCATGGCGGCAACAGCTCGACGGTTGTGCCGACCTATGTCGAACTGGCTGTGACGGTTCGAGCCTTGAAGGAAACGACCCGCCAACTGTTGCTGCAACGCATCGAAGCGCTAGCTCACGCACAGGCCGAGTCATTCGGTGCGACCGCCGACGTCTCGGCCAGCTCCAACGCCTTCCCGGTGCTCTACAACCACCCGCAGGAAACCGCCCTGGCGCGCTCGGTAGCCCTGGAGTGGCTAGGCGAAGAAGGACTGGTCGCCGACATGCAGCCGATGACGTGCAGCGAGGACTTCTCCTTCATGCTGCAGGCCTGTTCTGGCTGCTACTTGATCATAGGCAATGGTGAAGAAACTGAGGGGGGCTGCCTGCTGCACAACCCCGACTATGACTTCAACGACGCGAGCCTGCCCTATGGCGCCAGCTACTGGGTGAAGCTGGTGAGCGCCTATCTCGATCCGGCTGACTGATCCAAGCCTCTGGATGTCGTTCCGGTCGGGCCACCCCAGGTCCGGCCGCTCGTGGATGCGTATCCCTTGTCTGCAAGGAGAATGTCATGGCCTTTCTTTCGCAATCCTTGGCGCCGGTTGCGGCGTCGCATATGAGTGTTTCTCGCCGGCGGGTGATCGTCGGCACCACCATTGGCAATGCCCTGGAGTTCTTCGACTTCACGGTGTTCAGCTTTCTGATGCTGTTCATTGGACCGTTGTTTTTCCCTGCCGCCTCCAGCTACGGCCAGTTGCTGCTGACCACCGCCACTTTTGGCGTGGGGTTCCTCATGCGCCCGGTGGGCGCGTTGCTGATTGGCTCCTATGCCGACCGCTTCGGCCGCCGCTCGGCCATGACCCTGACGCTGTTCATGATGGGGTTGGGTTGCGGCATGATGGCGCTGACACCGACCCACGCCCAGATCGGCATGGTCGCGCCGCTGGTCATCGTGCTGGCGCGCCTGATTCAGGGCTTCGCGGCTGGCGGCGAGGTAGGCGCGGCGACCACCTTGCTGGTCGAACATGCACCGGCTTCACAGCGCGGGTTTTACGCCAGCTGGCAGTTCGGCAGCCAGTCCCTGGGGATCTTCCTTGGCGCGATCATGGTTGCCGCGCTCGTAGAAGGCCTCAGTCAGCAGGCGATGAACGAGTGGGGGTGGCGGGTGCCGTTCTTTATCGGCATGCTCACCGCCCCTCTGGGCTGGTACATTCGCCGACGCCTGGAGGACACGCTTGTAATCGGTTTGTCGACCAGTCGCAGCCAACAGGCCAGAGCGCGCGCGGCAAGCAGCAGTCCGCTGCGCGAGCTGTTCGGCTGGCACAAGCTGACGCTCCTCAAGAGCGTGCTGCTGATGTTGGGGGCCATGGTCTCGACGCAGATCATCGCCTTCTACATGCCGGCCTATGCCGCCAGGGTGCTGGGCCTTCCAACCACCTCAAGCCTGCTCGCCAGCGTGGTGGTGGGAGCGGTCTGCTTCCTCCTGTCGCCGCTAGTGGGCTGGCTGTCCGATCGCTGCGGACGCAAGCGGGTGATCTGCATCTCGCGGCTGTTGACGCTGGTGGTGATCGTGCCTTGCTTCCAATGGCTGAACGCAGGCCCCAGTCTGCACAACCTGCTGCTGATCATCGGCCTGCTGTCGCTGCTGCTGACCCTGCAGACGGTACCCGGCATTACCATGCTGCCCGAGATGTTCCCGAAGTCGGTGCGCACCACCGGTATGGCGGCGGCCTATGGCATCGGCGTTTCGGTGTTTGGTGGCTTCGCCCAGTTCTTCGTCACCTGGCTGTTGCAGGTGACACAGCAGCCGCTGGCTCCGGCCTGGTACATGATGGTGACCGTGGCCATGTCCACCGTGGTCTTGCTATGGATTCGCGACCGCACCGGTGAGGACATCGACGGAGGGGCTAATCAGGTGGGTAGCTGATCTATTGGGGCGTGGAACTGAAGGGCATTCAGCTCCACGCCGGTTAGGATGAAGCTATGTGGCCCGGTAGCTGAAGCTGGCTTCTGGGTACGTCACTCCGTTGGCCTGCAGTAGACTGGCCTGATACGAACAATCAGGAATCCGTTCTACATCGGGGCCTGTATCAGCGAATTGCAGGAGCGTGGAAGTTGGTCGAGAGCCGTTTCAGTTCCCATTCCATGGTGGAGGGAAAGCTGCTGCGTGAAGTCGTACAGGCGGCCTCACTCAGAGCGGTTGACACGACCCGGTGAACCAAGGGTTTGCGGTTGAGACGAGACGCGAAGCCGCAGGCAGTCAAGAACTACGACAAGGCGAAGCAACGACGTATCAAGGGCTGTATCAGTGGCTCTTGGCAAAGAGCTGACACATTGGCGCGGTGAGTCGGCCGCGACAGCAGCTTTGCAGAAGTTGCTGACAGAGTGGACGCTCAGGCCTGTACTGAACCGGACAGGGTCTGGCCGCGAGGTTCTAGAAAATACTTGAGCGGAGGGGCTTGAAACCGTAAGCCTACGGCAGTTTCCGTTCCTGGATACCGATAGCTCAGCTCGAAGCCTTGGTCAGTTGCTGCAGCTCAAGTTGCCTGGCAGCACTGGCTTCGAGGTTTGCACGCTCTTCATCCAGATAGCGATAAATGCTTTTGAGGTCGGCGATTTTCTGTCTGATCTCCGCCATCTTCTTTTCAATGAGCTTGGCGCCGTCAGCACAATCGATCGTCTTGTTCCGCTGTGCATCCAGAATCTGCCCTATCTCCCCCAGCGAAAAACCCATGCTTTGCGCGCGCTGGATGAAGTTCAGATCCTGCAGAGTTTGGGCAGTGTAGACGCGATAGTTGTTGGTTCGTCGCGTCGGCGAGATCAGGCCGATTTGCTCGTAGTAACGCAAAGTATGGCGGCTGGCGCCGCTGCGGGTCTCAAGTTCGCCGATTCTCATGAAAATACTGCTTGACTATAGAGTTAGGTCGACACTCTACATTTGATTTCTCACCTTACCAAGGAGCAGGAGAATGAGCGTGGAGTGCTTTGTCACGGGAGGGACCGGTTTCATCGGTCAACATTTGCTGGCGAACCTGAGTGCCAAGGGTCACACCGTCCGGGTGTTGATGCGTCGCCCAGAGCGACTGGCTGCACTGCGAGAGCAAGTCGACAATCTGGGAGGGATTGCAACCCGGATATTTGCCGTTGCTGGCGACCTTGAGCGCGACAACCTCGGACTGAGTCCTGCCGACCAAGCAGTGCTAAGGCAGGCCAGAGTCGTATTCCACTTGGGTGCCCACTTCGCTTGGGGGCTTTCATTGGAGCATTCTCGTTCGGTCAATGTAGAAGGGGCAAAGCGCGTGGCGCTGCTGGCGGCTGCGCAAAAGAGCCGCCTGGTGATGATCGGCGGCTACATGCTGAAGAATCATGAACATCTGCTGCGCATCGGAATTGACCCTCGTCATCCGGAGCTGACGAGCTGGCCTGCCGTCTACCGGCACGTCGGTGCTTACGAAGCGAGCAAGCTGGAGGCGCACTTTGCGACCCTGCAGCTCATGTCCACCAGGGGCGGGGAAGTTACCGTAGTTCACCCCGCGACGGTCTGCGGCCACAGCCGTACCGGGCATATCCTTGACGGTCAGCCGCTGGTGACACTGATACGCAATCTTGCGCAGGGAAAGCTGGCTGCAGTGCCCGGTAGCGCCGAGCATTGGCTCCCGCTGGTCACCGTTGATTACCTGGTCGAGTTGGCGGCGGCTTGTGCTTTCGATCCCGCCATGGTGGGCAAGGAATTGCTGGCACTCGATGACCAAAGCCCCAACTTGCGGGAGCTCCTGGGACAGGTGGCACAACCCATGGGCCTGAAGCCTCCCAGGCATCACATTTCCCTGCGATTGCTGAAGCTGCTGCTGAGTATTCCTCCCGTCGCGCGGTTCTTGAACACAGACGCCGAAGCCTTGGACTTTATCCAGACCACTCGCTTTGATACAGCGGCGGTCGAGCAATTTGCCAACAGGCATGGAATAGCCAAACCGGATATACGCCAGTCATTGCGGCACACTGCAATGTTCGTCAACTCATATTGCGTAGCCAAGGACAAGGCCGCCTGACTTATTCCTTGGGGCACCAAACAAGATCAAAATCCAAGGTGGTCGTAGGGAGCAGGACAGCGCGGTCTCGGGCATGCCGCAGATGTGCGCTTGCAAATGCCCACAAGGGTCTGCTGCACCATTTCGGCACACACGAAAGCAGTCATCCAAATGATGTCGGACATGACAACAGATCACATGGCCGGTCTGGGATGGAATCGATATTCAAGGCCGACCGACAAGACGGTTATCGGCAAGAGAGTTCATCCCCGCGGCAAATTGGATGCACACCCACGACAGCGTGTTAATTTCCACGCATAACTGACCCGCCGGAGGTGCGGATAAAAACTTGGACTGGTTTTATGCGGCTAGGCCAAGTTTGTTCCGGTATTCCACAGGGCTTAAACGTCCCAGAGATACCTTGATAC